>JAJZXZ010000015.1 GCA_021806185.1 Microcaldota archaeon
TACCCCTACCATTCAAACCTACTTCGGATTCACTATAGACATAATCTTCTTTATCTCTGCGTCCGTGAAGGCTTTCTTCTCTCCGACGAGTATCTGCTTGAGAAGCGTCTCGCTCTTCGGCATCGTGTTCAGTATAGCAAGCACTGTCCGCTGCGATAGTGTGCCGAGCTCCTCCAGCGCCTTCCTCGTCTTCTGCTCCGAGCTCTTTGAGGTAGCGAATTTCGACGCATGCTCCAGGGCTATCTGCTGCTCATAGGTAAGCTCGCGCTCCTTCTTCCGCGCCTCAAGTATCTCAAGCGCCTCGTTGAGAGAAACGTGTCCTGTGTTCTTCGACTCTTTGCCTATCATACCCACCACAGCACTAAGTATTTAGTAATTGATACCGATACCTACAAGATAATAATCATTCCGTTGATTGGGTATAAAAAGGTTTGTCCATGGATCCAAAAGCCGCCTATAACGCCGTATACGATGAGGTGAAAAAGCATATAGCCGGCAAGGAGGATACGATAAAACTAATCTTCACCGCTCTGATTGCGAATGGCCACATCCTGCTTGAGGGCGTGCCGGGAGTGGCCAAGACGACGATGACCAAGACGATTGCCGATACGATAGACGCGAGCTTCGGCAGGATCCAGGGGATGCCCGACCTTGAGATAAAGGACATAATCGGGTTCACTTACATTGACGAGAACAAGAACATAGCGCTGAAGAAAGGACCGATATTCTCCAACATACTGCTCGTAGACGAGCTCAACAGGGCTCCGCCGAAGACGACCACAGCGCTCCTCGAGGCGCTGGAGGAGAGGCAGGTGACGGTATCTGACACTACCGTGCCGCTCGAGAAGCCGTTCATGGCCCTGGCGACGCAGAACCCCCTCAACATAGAGGGCACGTCGCCGCTGCCCAAGGTGCTTGCAGACAGGTTCCTCATGAGGATAGAGGTGACATATCCGAGCATGGATGAGGAGGAGGAGATGCTGCGCCTGAAGGAGAGGGAGGACAAGGTAATTGTTAAGAGGGTGCTTAGCAAGGACGACGTGCTCCAGATGCAGTCGATGGTGAACGGGATAAAGATGCCTGATGACGTTGAGAAATACATAACTAGGCTCGTCGATGCGACAAGGACAGAGATACACACCGTAATGGGCGGGAGCCCCAGGGCGGAGATAAGCTTCATGAAGTGCGCAAAGGCGAAGGCGCTGATAGACGGAAGGGACAGCATAACGACAGATGATGTTAAGTACCTGGCGAGGCCTGTGCTCAGCCACAGGATAGTGGCGAGAGCTACCGGAGGAATAGGTGTCAATGGCATAATAGACGGGATAGTTGCTACGCTGCACTGAATGCGATTGGATGGGAAACGTAAAAGCACAATCCGCACTGGAGTACATGATTACCTACGGGTGGATGATACTGGTAGTAGCGATAGTGCTCGCCGCGCTTTATTTCCTTGGCGTGTTCAACTCCAGCGCGCTTATAAGCGATACCTGCACGATGCCGATCGGCTTTACCTGTACCGGAACGGTGCTGACTTCATCAGGGTCGCTTAGCCTTAGCATGGAGCAGGGTACATCATCGCAGATAAATGTAACCGCCATAGGCTGCAACACTAACGTGACAACCGCAAACATGCAGCAGGAGAGCCCGCAGGTTAGCATATTTGCAGGAAGCAGCTACACCTTCAACTCTGTACAGTGTTATGCGGGAGCATCGGCCTTCAGCGGGGCGATAGGCTCGGTCTACCGAGGCTACCTGATCATGAATTATACGGATATTGCGTCAGGGCTGTCGCACACTATCACTGGCAGCGTGCTGTTGAAGGTCAAGAAATAGTCATTCAAGTCTGAACCTGCTCAATGTCCTCTTCCTGGAGCTCTTGAATGGCCTGAAGGGGATCCCATTGCCGGTGTAGAATTTCGAGAAGAACTCCACGTAGATGAGCCTTGCGCCTTGTATGCCCGCTTCGAAAAGCGCTATTATAAGGTTGAATACCTGGCCAACGACAAGTATGATTATGCCAACTATGGCAAGGAGCAGCGAATGCGTCACTCCGTGCAGGAATATGAGGTCTATTATACCAGCGAGTATGACCGAAGTTAGCAATATGCCGACAAGCCTGACATAAGAGAGTATATGGCTCACTATCGATGGAAGCTCCATCAGCGAGCCGAAGCCCTCGCCGTACAAGACCGTAGCGATTCCGCCGACCAGCATTGCGTACGCCGCGATTACCAGCGGGTTAGATATCCCCAACGGCGCCTTGTGGAGCACAGACAACCCGAATATCACAACACCAAGCGCGGCGAAGAACCAGCCCAGCTTTGCTATCGCGTGCTTTTTCTCGTGGTGCGCCACCTTGTTTATGAACCCCAGTATGAATCCGAACTCGACCATCGCCACACCCATGTAGCCGGCTATCACAAGCAGCGTTGGCAGCCCGACAAGCACGTTGAACGGTGCGGTATACGGCAGCTGGAATCCCAGGTATTCGTTGAACAGCACGCCCAGCACCATCGCGATAACCGAACCGGGTATTATCGCCTTCGCTATGGTCATAAGCCCGTCAGGACCGACTATCATCGTGACGAACCTGGTCAGCGGCCTCGGCAGCCTGCTACTCTTCACCGGATGCTTGAGCCTGTGGATGAGCCAGAGCGAGCCAAGCAGCATCACCAGCCCGTATCCGAAATCTCCCACCATGAATCCGAAGAATATCGGGAAGACGACAACGAATATCATTGTCGGGTCTATCTCATCGCTCCTCGGCAGCGAATAGAAGCGTATGAAGAACTCGAAGAACCTGGTGATCGCCGGGTTGTCCAGCTGCGTGGGAGGCAATTCCTTTGTCTTTATACTCTCAAGCATGAAGTGCCCGCCAGACATCCTATCCGCAGCTCTTCTTATCCTGTGCACGTCTGAGTGCCTGGCCCACCCCTCCATTACTACCACGTCCTTTCCGACGCCTATCCTGTTTGTTATCTCCTGCTTCTCCATCTCTATGTCGAGCTGTTCCCTTATCGCGCTCACCAGCGGGTACCATCTCTCAGATATCACGCGCAGCTCATCTTCATGTGCTTTCCTTCTCGCATTCAGGCGTGTGAGCCTGCCCTTCGCGCTTTCAGCCAGTGCATCCACCTTGCCGTGCAGCTCCGGCACAGCCTCGAGTTCTACATTGTACCTCTCTGCAAGTAATCCGAAGTCCTTCTCAATGGCTTTGCTGATGCTGACAATAACGGATCCATCTAGCTCCACTACGAAAGAGTCGGGTATCTCGCGTTTCACCGCAGCGCAAAGCTGCCTAAGCTCCTTTCCGGTCGCTACAAATGACCTTATGTTGCTCGAATGCAGCACGCTCAGGTCCCTTCCGAATCCTTTCAGCTTGGCCGCCAGCTTCAGTTCGGTGTCACATTCCTTCATCTGCGCGGCTATTGCGTCGAGCTCTCTCTTTATCGCGCTCACCCTGCCGTCTATCTTGACTGATTCGCATTCATGGAATAGCTGTTGCATGCTCTCGAAGACGAGCTTCTTGTCATCATGTATGGGATATAGCAGGCTACTCAGGCCCCTGAACCTCTGCGCCATGTCTGATATCTCCTTGTAGCTCGCGACCTCGCCGCCTCCGATGAGCTTCATCGCCTCATCTCCTGCGACGTCTATCTGCATGACGCCAAGGTCGTGGAGCGCAGACAGCACCTCGCTGTAGAACTCCCTAGATATTACGAGCCTTATTTTCGTCATCCTGGATGGTTTCAGCATTACCTCACGCCGAACCTTTTCATAATCAGCTTTCTGAAGATTCCATAAGCGGTTTTGCTGTCCACGCCCTTTATTCCGCCGGTTTTCGACTTCGCTTCGTCAAGTACCCTCCCATGCTCTTCTTGCGCAGCAGTGCGGGCGCGCTCGATCTCATCTTCGTATGACTTCTGCGCCTCGACCTCTGCCTCTTCGGTTATGTGCTTCGCCTCGTCGTTTGCTTTCTCTACAAGACTTTTTGACTCCTTCTCAGCGCGCTCGACCCTCTTGGCTGCGCTCTCTTCCGCTTTTTTTATCTTTTCGAGTGCCTCAAGGTCGCTCTTCATAAGAACACCACGAATATCAGCGCGATTAGCGCTATAGCCAGCGCTATGTTCGCCACCATGAAGAGCGTCCATATGGCCCTGAACTCTTTCAATTTCCTATTATCAGCCATCCATCTTCCTCTTTATGAACTTCAGCGAGACTACCTGGTCTCTCTCAAGGTCCTCCAGCCTCTGCCTTATATACGATATCCTTGCCTGCATGCCAGGTATCACGACGTTCTCTATTGCATTCGCCCTCCTGTTTAGCTTCTCTATCTCGTATAGCAGCTTCCTGAGCGAATTCTCCTTCTCTGCTATCTCTATCAGAAGGCTGAACAGCGATCTGTAGCTTTTCCGCGCATCCTCTACGGCGGTCGGCACCGATATAAGCTCGTAGCCGAGGCTGAACTGCGTTCCTGATTCTATGCTCAGATTCGGTATCCTGACGCCCATCACGTTCCTTGCGTTCACGCCGACGAGCATTGTCGCCTGCTCCGCGGCTATCCTCTCAACATTAATCCTGCCGGTCTGTATGTCAGCTATCTTTGTGCTGTCCATCGCTGTCTGCACGCTGCTGCCGAGGTTAGCCCTGAGCAGCTCTATCTGCCTGGCGAGGCTGAAGAACTCCAGGACGAGGCTCGCCCTTTTCATCTTCAGCAGCGACAGCCCCTTCGTGGCTACCTTTACCCTCGCCTTTGTCCTTATCAGCTCGATCCTTGTTGTCTTTATTATCCCTATCGCCATCTAATCCTTCCATTTGCCGTACTTCGCGATGAACTCATCCTTCACGCGCTTTATCTCCCTTTTATCCAGGTTGCTGAAGAGATCCCAGCCGAGGTCGAGGCTCTGCTCGATGCTCCTGTCCTCGTAGTAACCTTGGTTTACGAATTTATTCTCGAACAGGTCGGCGAACCTGAGCGATCTCTTGTCGCTCTCGCTCAGCGCCTCCTCGCCCACTATCTCGGTGAGGCTCCTGAGGTCCTTGCCAGAAGCGTATGCCGAATAGAGCTGATCTGACACTCCTCTGTGGTCCTCCCTCGTCCGGCCCTTGCCTATGCCCTGATTCATAAGTCTTGACAGGGAAACCAGCACGTCTATGTTCGGATAGATGCCGCGCCTGTGCAGGTCCCTGCTGAGGACCACCTGCCCCTCGGTTATGTAGCCCGTCAGGTCTGGAATCGGGTGCGTTATGTCGTCACCAGGCATTGTCAATATCGGGATCTGTGTTATCGACCCCTTCCTGTTGTTTATCTTTCCAGCCCTCTCGTATATCGTCGACAGGTCTGTGTACATGTAACCCGGGTAGCCCCTTCTTCCAGGGACCTCTTCGCGCGCAGCCGATACCTCCCTGAGCGATTCTGCGTAGTTCGTCATGTCGGTGAGTATAACGAGCACGTGCATGTCCTGCTTGTACGCAAGGAACTCTGCAGTTGTGAGAGCGAGCCTCGGCAATATTATCCTTTCCATGGATGGCTCTGAGGAGAGGTTCAGGAAGATCACGGACCTGCCGAGCGCGCCGGTCTCTTCCAGCTCCCTCCTGAAGAAGTTCGCCTCCTCGCTATTTATCCCGATCCCGCCAAACACCACGGAGAACTCCTCCCCAGCCCCGAGTATCTTGGCCTGCCTCGCTATCTGAGCCGCAATCTTGTTGTGCGGAAGCCCCGACCCGGAAAATATCGGCAGCTTCTGCCCCCTTACCAATGTATTCATGCAGTCTATCGTTGATATACCTGTCTGGATGAACTCCGACGGCTCCTCTCTCGCAGTCGGGTTTATGGCCTCCCCATTTATGTCGACCTGCTCGTTGCTGTATATCGGAGGACCGCCGTCTCTAGGCCTGCCTGTACCGTCGAATATCCTGCCGAGCATGTCTGTACTGACGGAAAGCTTTGCTGTTTCGCCACGGAACCTAGCCTTTGTGCCCTCAAGGTTCATTCCCTGCGTCTCACCGAACGACTGCACTATCGCCAACCCGTCCCTGCTGTCCAGCACCTGGCCGGTTACGCTTTTTCCGTTGTCGAGCGATATGTCGACCAGCTCGCCGTACGCAGCGTCCCTAACTCCATCAACGAACAGCAGAACGCTTGTTATCTGCTTCACTGTCTTGTAGAATACATCACTCATCTTATCCCTTCTTGGCTTTTGACTCCATCGCCGCTATGCCGCCTATCGCTCTCTTGAGTTCATCGAAGTAGCCCAGGATGCCCTCCTCCTTCATGAACTTCATCCTGGCGAGCTTCTGTTTCGCATCTGTCTGCTGCAGTTGATCGACGGTCACGCCCCTCTCTATCGCGCTCTTTTCCGCAGCATCAAGCAGCAGGATTGACTTGAGCATGAGGTGCTGCTTCTTCGTCGAGCTGTACGTATCTACCTCATCGTATGCGCTCTGCTGCAGGTAGTCCTCCCGTATCACCTTCGCTATGTCGAGCACCTCCTTCTCCTTCTCCGGCAGCGCATCGTACCCAACCAGCTGGACCACCTCGTTTATCTCCGCCTCCTTCTGCAGTATCGCCATGGTAGCGGAGCGCATTTCGTTCCACTCCTTGTCTATGTTCGCGTCGTACCACTTAGCAAGGTCGTCGATGTACAGCGAATAGCTGTTGAGCCAGTTTATCGACGGGAAATGTCTCCTGTTAGCGAGCGACGCGTCTAGCGCCCAGAACACTCTAGTTACCCTGAGCGTATTCTGGGACACCGGCTCGGATGTATCCCCTCCAGGAGGTGAAACCGCCCCAATAGCGGTAACCGATCCGACAGCGCCGTTGAGCACATGCACCCTGCCTGCGCGTTCATAGAACTCAGCCACCTTCCTCCCAAGATAGGCGGGATATCCCTCCTCTCCAGGCATCTCCTCCAGCCTTCCGGATATCTCCCTCAGGGCTTCGGCCCATCTCGATGTGCTGTCTGCCATTAGCGCGACATTGTATCCCATATCCCTGTAGTACTCTGCCAGTGTTATTCCAGTGTATATGCTTGATTCCCTAGCAGCAACAGGCATGTTTGACGTATTAGCGATTAGGATTGTCCTATCCATAAGCGGCAACCCGCTTTTTGGATCCTTTAACTGCGGGAAAGTGGTCAGTATTTCAGCCATCTCATTTGACCTCTCTCCACAACCTATGTATACTATGACCTCTGCGTCTGACCATTTGGCTAGCTGATGCTGTATAACTGTATTATGCAGCAATAACGGGCCGTGCCCGCCTACAAAATTGTGGAGTTCGGGTATCTCTACGTCGAATACGTCTTTTGGCATGTTCGACTGCTCGATCGCCTTGACCTCGTCAAAGAATAAACTTCCAGAGAATTCGCGCAGCGACAGCAGTTCTTCAGGCACCTCCATCCAGCGAGATAGCCTTTCAATAATCTTGGCCAGGGTAGTAATGCATATCCTGCTGTTGTCCTTCAGGTAGCGCTCAGTATACACGCCGGTCCGCATCAGTCTGTTTTGGATTCCTCTCATCTTAAGAATGCTCTTAAGCGCGCCAGGGACTGGTATCGCATCATTGTTAGAGTACCTTGTTTTTTGACTTTCTACGATTTTTAGGAAACGTGCGGATTTTGCTCCGCGGATAGCCGCACCCAATTTATGCGCCTCTTTTACACCCCCAACCTTTACAGATATCCTTGATGTCCCGTCTTTTCTGGTTTTACCGATTGATGACACCAAGCCAAGGCGCAGAAGCACGAAGCTGAACTGCTCTATAATTTTGCGGCTTTTTGATGTTATCTCTACCCTGCCGCCGTTGACATCCACGCTTCCATCGCATGCTATGTATGACCCTATGAAGGCGGTAAGAGACGCATCGCTGGACTTCAGAAGCAGCTCTGGTATGCTGGCGTTGCCTGCCTTGCCCTTATACGGGATACCAAGCGAGACAAGGAAATCAAATAATGCTTTGCAATCAATTTGTGCAACCATCGATGTGTGCGTCTTAGGGTGCCTGTATATATATGGATCAACGCTGAACAGGCTCCTGGCAAGATATGCATATCTGTCCAGTATCTCTTTTGATGTGTTGTAGAACCTTATCGAGTAGCTCCCGTTTTTCAGGTTTCCATCAGCTATAATGTAGCCAAGATATTCGGCCAGTTCCGGACTCATGATTCTTGGCACCTTTATCCTCTTGCCGTGGTAAGAGATTATTGTATCTGGGTCCGGCGAGGACTCTCCAAAAATCATATGGATGAGCTCCAATGGCACTTGTCTCCTGATTCTTAGGTACTGGTTGAATTTTGACGGGATTCTCCCTTTCTTTATTGCCGATTTCAGTAGCACCCTGAACCTCGCGTTTAGATTTTCATCTGCGCTGAAAAGCTTTTTGGAATGCAAAAGCGAAATTAAGCGTATTTTCTGGTCCGAAAGTTCCAAACTTACCTTTCGCGGGCATGCAAGATAATCCCCCTTTTGTATCGTTCCGGCTTCCTTCTCAACAATCGTGCAATCAGATAGGGTGAAGAGTCTATGAATCGGCGTGACCTCCACCTTCTTACCGGATTTTGTGAGCACTTTTATTGTGGAGTCGGTTTTGCCGCGATAGACGTGTTTTGGCTCACGTATGTCAAA
>JAJZXZ010000016.1 GCA_021806185.1 Microcaldota archaeon
CCCGAAGACCGGGCGGCTTGTGATATGCAAGTACTGCTGGGGGATGATGCCGAGGAGGGTGGCCTTCGAGAACAGTAGGGGCGCAGTAGTTATTGAGGAGAACCAGTAGCCTAACAGGTTTGCCTCATAGGATATCCGACTTTTGCGCGCATCCTGCCCCGCGCACTATAACATATCGGGACCGCATGCGGAATGGGCTTCATGTGGCGTCGATTTTCTTAAGGGATACCCCTACGCTCTCTCCCTCTATCTCGAATCGCTTTACGAGCGCAGATGAATCTATGCCCTTTCCGATCCTCCTTGCTTTTATGCTCCTCTTCAGCTCCTTCATGCGCATCGGTATTATCCTTGAGAGCTCGCCTACGGCCTCATAGTTGAGCTCTATGCCATCCATCCTGCTCAGGCCCATCTCCTTCCTTGCCATCTGAATGTTCCTCTCGAACTCCCTAAGCAGCGCCTCATCCTTCAGCTCCCTGCTCAGCTCCTTGTCTATGTACGCTATGCCATGCCTGAAGCTTGCGCTTTCGGCTGCCTCTGGCCTCTCGACAACGGTGAAGTGCTTCGGAGTGACCTCCGCCATTCCGTTCTTGGTGTGCAGCTGGTACGAGCCCGCTGTCTCTATAGCCTTAAGCACCTCGTCCGCACTAGCGTCTTTGAGCGCATCCGCCACCGCCTGCGCCTCCCCTCTGAATGCGGGGCCTATCTCAGCGAAGAGAGGCACCACCTCCTTCTTCGTTCCGGAAACCCGCTTAAGCTCAAGCCTCTTTGCATTGACATAGCTCTCGACGATGCCGGAGAGCTCCTGGAGCGCCGCATAGGCGTCGTCCCCTGTCACCTCGACCACCGCCCTTGATATGGGCCATCTCAGGCTCACTCCCGCTTTCTCCCTGCTGTTGAGTATCGCTGATATCGCATCCTTCGCAATCTGCATCTTCCCCTCGAGCTGCTTGTCGACCAGCCTCGCACTCGCCTTCGGCCAGCCCTCCATGAATACCGAGTCTCCATCCTTCGAGAAAAGCTCTGAGAATATATGCTCGGCTGCCAGCGGTGCGGCAACAGACACCATGATCGAGATGTTGTAGAGCACGTAGCTAGTCAGCCCCGCTATCCTCTTTAGCTGCCCTCTTGTCGCATCAACCGCGCGCTGCTTTGCAAACTTTAGGTAGAACCTGCTGAAGTCCTCTATTATGAATGTCCTCAGCTTGTTTATTGCGTCATCTATCTGGTAGCTGTCCATATGCTCGGTGAACTCGGATATGAGCGAGTTGAGCCTTGAGAGTATGTAGAGGTCCTCTGGCTCCAGCTTTGATGTGCCAGGCCGCTTGACCTCCCGCGAGGGGTACCCCGAAATGACCGATAGCTCCTTCACAAGCTCCGCTATGTTGTAGAGCATTATTATCTCGCCGTCCGAGTCCCTCAACTCCGACTTTTTCAGCTTGAGATCCTGCCAGCGCGGCTTGGAGGCGCACCACAGCCTGAAGCCATCGACAGATACCATGCGCATTATGTCGTCAGGGGTAATCGCGTTGCCCTTGTTCCTGTGCATCTCCTCCCCAATCTCATCCTTCATCATGCCCCCTATCGTTACGCTGTTGAACGGCCTTCTGCCATTTGCGGCGACGCCTGTCCTGAGCAGCGTGCTGAACCATCCCCTGATCTGGTCCAGGCTTTCGGTTATCCAGTCAGCCGGGTATAGTCTAACGAACTCCTCATCGGTGAGGCTTGCCGTGTGGGAAATGCCTGATTCGTACCACACGTCGAACAGGTCCGGCGTCCTTTTCATCGTCCCGCCGCATTTGCATCCGAATTCTATCCTGTCGATATAGGGCTTGTGCAGGTGCATGTCGTCAAGGGGCGCGTCCAGCTTCGCCCTCAGCTCCAGTTCCTTTGTAGAGCCCATGACTTCGAAGGCATTGCATGCGCCGCATATCCACAGCGGTATGGGGGCTCCCCAGTACCTCTGCCTCGAGATGCACCAGTCTGGAGAGCTCTCCACGGCATCAGCGAACCATTTCTGGGCGAAGCCGGGATACCATTTTACCTTCTGGTTCTCGCTAAGCATTTTCCTCCTTATCTTCCCAACATTTATGAAAAACTGGTCCGTGGCCCTATAGATCAGTTTGCTGCCGCAGCGCCAGCAGAACGGATATGAATGGACGAGTTGCCCCTCAAAGAGGAGGTCGCCAGACGCCCTCAAATCTTTCAGCACTGCTTCGTTTGCCGCGCCCGGGACCTCGAGCCCTGCGTATTTGCCTGCATCTGCTGTGTATCTGGCATGCATGTCTACAGGTGAGAAAACCGGTATCCCGTTCGCCTTTGCTACCGCAAAATCCTCCGGGCCGTGGCCCGGCGCTATGTGCAGCAGCCCGGTGCCTTCCCCGAGCGAGACTATCGCCTCTCCAGGGAGCACTCTGTGGTACTTGGCGAACTTCTTCTGGGCCGGGACCTGTTCAGCAAGAGGGCTCTCGTACATGGTCCCGACAAGCTCCGAGCCGTAAAATTCCTTCTTTACGACCGTGCTGCCTACCGCTTCCGTAAAAACGTCAAGCCGGTCTTTTGCTATTATGTAGTCTTTCCCTTCAAGGCTTGCGGCAACATAAACAGCCTTCGGGTTTGCAGCAATCGCCATGTTCGACGGCAAGGTCCATGGCGTTGTAGTCCATATCACGAGGTAAGTGTCCTGAGAGAGTTCTATCTTGCTGCTCTTTCCGATCACCTTGAATCTGACAAACACCGACGTGTCCTGCGCGTCCTTGTACTCCACTTCGGGGCCGCTCGCCGAAAGGACGGTCTCGCAATGGGGGCAGTACGCGAGTGGCTTCAGGCCCCGGTAAAGCAGCTTCTTGTCGTAAATCCTCTTGAATATCTGCCATCCCTTGTTTATGTAGGTGGCTGTGTACGGTATATACGTGCTATCAAAGTCCATGAAGACGCCGAACCTCTTGAGCAGCTCTATCGACCCGTTTATCCCCGATTCGGCATAGTCCTTGCATGCCTTAACAAAGTTCTCCACGCCCATCTTCTCTATTTCCTGCTTCGACTTGAGGTTCAACCTCCTCTCTATCTTGTTTTCTATCGGCAGCCCGTGCACGTCGAAGCCGGGGCGGTCGTGCACGTCGAACCCCCTATACCGCTTGTACTTCAGCATCAGGTCCTTTACCGTATAGACCCAGAGGTGGTGGACCGCCAGGCCGTAGGCATTGGGCGGGCCATCCAGGAAGTAAAATTTCTTCCTGCCTTTGTTCCTGGCTCTGACTCTGCCGTTTACTCCGTGCTCCTTCCAGTACGCCAGCACCTTTTCCTCCCTCCCTTTAAGGTCAATCATCAAACCACAAGACGTGAAGTAATACCGCATTTTGCTTTTTTAAGCTTGCTGCTCAGAACCAATTTATATGTTAAGACGAATTGCATAGCATGGAAAGCGGCCAGGGCTACAGCGGCAGCAGCTCATACAGATATATAGAGCCGCTGATAACGGGCAGTGGCAAGAGCCTGAAGGTCATATGCCCGTTCATAAGCCCTGCATACGCAAAGATGCTCGTGCGGCAATCCGGCTCGAAGGACGTATCTGTGATAACGTCCAGCTCCAAGATAAGCTGGTCGGCTGTAAGGATAATGAGGAGGGGAAGGAGGTTCCCATACGTTACCCTCTCAGCGTATTTCATAATACTCAGCATATTGTTCTACGCGTTCCGGTTCTATGCAGCGGAGCTGGCCGCCGTGCCTATAACAGCGCTGGTTGTCGGATTGACCGTAGCGCATTACGCAAGGCCAAGGCGCCAAAGGATAAAGGTAAAGGTGGCGAGCGAAAGCTTCATACACGAGAAGGTTTACCTATCGGACAACTCCGCAATAGTCGGCAGTGCGAACTTGACGTATGCTGGCTTGCACAAGAATATAGAGCACATAGAGCTTATACACGACGCTAGTAGGGTTCATTCGCTTGATAGGCATTTCGACGAGCTTTGGGCGAGCATAGGCACTTGACGGATGCCACCGAAAGCGTTGACGAACACTGAAAGCGGTACGCTCTTCTCCGTTTTTTCGGCTGTCGAGGTAAAAATACTTGGAAATAAAATTAACTTTATACATCAGCGCCAGAATTCAGAAAAATTCCAAGTAATTATTGGAAACTTCTCCTAAAGATTTAAATATCACAACTCCGCATTAACATTAAGGGTGAAGTGGTGGAGAGAGTGAGGGGATGCGAGAGAGAAAAAGCAGAGGCAGGGTGTCTGCGCTAGGGCTCGGCACTAAGTACAGGGTGCGAAGGATGGCTGAGGACGCACTCAGGGAGAGCGAGATAGCCCAGGTCTTTAGCGAAGCGGGCGCATGCGACTTCGACGAGTCAGCTGGATCCGCACTCAAAGCAATCCTTGCAGAGAAGGCAGCAGAATACACAATGAGGGCGGTGCAGGAGTCGAAGAAGAGGGGGACAAGGTTCGGCGCAGCGGCGCTGATAATCGCCGCAGAAAAGGACAGGTGGTAATCACGCAGTGATGCGCGGCCGAGGCAGCTATGAGGCCGCCATTTTTTATTTTTCCACATAACAGCAGTATGCCTCTTTATATTTGTTGATGTAGCATAGGTAGCGTGCGATCGTAGTCTAGCCTGGTTAGGACTTTGCCCCTCCAAGGCAAAGACCCGGGTTCAAATCCCGGCGATCGCACCTTCCCAGAGCGCCAGGTCGATACCTTTTTATTGTTTGCACACAGAGTAATATAAGAAAATACGGCAGTTATCTATTCCTGCCCTGTTTAACTCCCTGCTAATTCCGGTGAATCAATGAAGATAGTCTACTCAGACCCAAAAAGCGGCAGAACAGCCCAAGCCGAGCTCGGCAAGGACAAGGCAGGGCTAGTGCTCAACTACAAGATCGGAGACACGATAGACGGAGGCATAATAGGCCTGACAGGCTGCAAGCTCAAGATAACCGGCGGCAGCGACAACAGCGGTTTCCCGTTGGAGAGGAGCATACAGGGTACAATAAAGACGAGGACCAGCAGGATAACGGCTACTGGCAAGTCGGCCGGAAAGCCAAAGATGCAGACCGTGAGGGGGAACATGGTGAGCACCGACGTCGAGCAGCTTAATACCATAATAATAGAGTACGGAGAGAAGGGCGCGGACGATATATTCCCGAAGGCAGCGAAGCAGGAGAAAGCGGCGGAGCCTCCCAAAGGCGCAGGGAAGCCCGAGGACCATGCTACCGAGGCAAAGGGCTGATGCCATTGGATGACCTAAAGCAGAGCATAATGAACATAGGCACTCTCGGCCACATAGACCACGGCAAGACCTCGCTCACCAGGGCGATAACGCATGTGTGGACTGACAAGCACAGCGAAAGCCTGAAGAGAAACATGACGATAAAGCTCGGTTATGCCGATGCCATAATAAGGAAGTGCCAGGAGTGCGAGGGCGCGGCCGCATACACCACCGAAGAGAAATGCAGGTCTGACGGGTCCGTGACAGAGCCGCTCATGAGGATATCGATGCTCGATGCGCCAGGCCACGAGACGCTCATGGCTACCGCGATAGCAGGAGCGAGCGTGATAGACGCGATACTGTTTGTGATAGCGGCTACAGAGCCGGTGCCGATGCAGCAGACAAAGGAGCACCTGATGATAATCAACCTGCTCGGGATAAAGAACGTGATAATAGTGCAGAGCAAGGTAGACATAGTCGGAAAGGAAGCCGCGGTCAGCAATTACCGGCAGATTAAGGCGTTCGTAAAGGGCAGCGCCATAGAGAACGCGCCAGTCATACCTGTGATGACCAACCAGGGCGTCAATATCGATGCCGTGCTGGAGGCGATAGCGAACATGCCTAAGCCAGAGCGAGACCTCACATCAGACCCGATAATGTACGTTGTCAGGTCCTTCGATGTTAACAGGCCGGGCAGCGACGTGACAAAGCTCTCAGGCGGCGTGATCGGAGGGGCGATAAAGCGCGGCGTGATAAAGGTAGGTGACAGGATAGAGGTCAGGCCTGGCGGGGACTTCGCCGAGCCTGGCTCAAAGAAAAGCTCCTACAGGAGTTTCGTGACTGTCGTCACCGGCATAAGCAACGGGACCGACCAGATGGAGAGCGCGCGCCCCGGCGGGCTCATAGGGCTCTCAACCGAGGTCGATCCATCATTCACCAAGGCGGACAGCCTTGTTGGGAACCTTGTGGGTCATGTCGGCAAGATGCCGGAATCTTCCACAGGCATAACGATAAGGTACTACAACATAGAGAGGAGCGATGTGCCATCGCAGAAGGTCAAGGAGAACGAGCCGCTTCTGATGGGCATTGGCACGGCTACGGTCGTCGGCCACGCAAAGAAGGTCAAAAAGGACACGATCGAATTAGAGCTCAGAAAACCAGTATGTGCAGAGAAGAACACCAAGATAGCGGTGCTGCGCAACATATCCCAAAGGTGGAGGCTCACAGGCTATGGGATCATCTCGTGATACTCCTTCCTGTGCTCTGCTGGAACCACCTGACCCTATTTCCGTAAAGCCTCTCTGCAACTTTCCCTATTCTGTCAACGAGAAGCTCCCTGTCATGCGCCTTCAAGAGGTCGTATCCCTCATTCTCGATGCTGAAGCCGGCGGCTAGAGGGTGGCCTCCCCCATTGAGGCTCTTAGCCAGTTTAAGTATGTCGATGCCCCAGGTCCCTTTGTTGCGCCTGCTCCTCATGCTACCGTGCATGCTGTCATTAGATATGTAAATGCTTATGTCGCACTTAAGCCTGTCAATTATCGCCATGCAGGCCTCCTGCGCAGAGAGAACAATGCCGAAGCCCACGCCTATCCTTATGCCCGCTGACTTTATTATCTTGCATTCCTTCAGCATTCTCTCCAGCTCTGGCCTGGTCCTCCTCATGTACTCTTCATAGGCGTCGCGTATGAGCCTAGAGCCGATTCGGCCCTGTGAAAGATCATGCACGTAGCCGCGTAGCCTGTCCTCCCCATCCGCATAGCTGCGCATCTGCTTTATGCCAAAAGCCACCATGCTTACTGTCTCGTTGTCCTTCCTTGATTTCGACTTGAGCCAGAAGTCCGATAGGTGGGTTATTTTCGCCAGCCTATCCCCGTATCTGTCCCTCTTGCAGAGAAGGTTGTATACAAGCTCCGCCCCGCAGAAATAAGCGTTCTCCCCTACTATCATCATGTCGCAGTATTTTGATGCTTTCCTGATAATACTCTCGGGCCATGGGTGATGGTCCAGCCATATTATGCTGTTATTCTTCCTCCTGAACCGCGCAAGCGCCTTCTCCATAATTGAGAAATTCTCCGGTGTCATGCTGAAATCTGTTATGACCAGCACATTGCCTGTACCCTCAATGCCGGAGAGCTCTTTCATAGCGCGTCCTACGTCCTGTGCGCCATAATTTACGAATATGATATTGCCTGTAGGCATGCCGTAGCACCGCGCCAGGAAAGCGGCACTCGCCATCCCGTCAAGATCGGCAACGTGTGTAATGTTGTATAGCAAAAATTCACCGGTTCCATATCTATTCTTTCCACGCAATTCCGGGATCACGCATGATGAACTGCAAAATAGCCGCCGCACCTTCGCCCATACCTAGCATATCGGTAAAAACCTATTAATAGGTATGCTGGGTAATAACATCATGGCTGGCTCGTTGGCCGATGTTATAGACAGGAACATCGTTGCCATAACTCCCGAGGCGTCGCTCAAGGCAGCGAAGCAGCTGGCGCGCAACTCAGGCGTGAGCGTATTGCCAGTTATATCCGAGGGTAAGCTTGTCGGAGTGCTCGACGTATCGTCCCTGCGCGGGGATTCGGGCAGAGTCAGCAGCGCCATGATGCACAGGATATTCATAGAGGAGAGCGGGAGCATAGAGGACGCGCGCAAGATGCTTATAAAATGCGGCCTGACGAGGTTGCCTGTAGTTGATTCTAAGAAGAGCATGAGGTGCTTGGGCACAGTGAGCAGCTCCGACCTGATCTGACTACTTCTTTATCGATATCTGTATCGAACTTATCTTCGACTTGGTGCCGTCCTCGTTGGCGATTTCCACGGATTCTATTGTTATGCCCTCAGAGCTGGGGTCCTGCATGTCAGGGAGGAACCGGTGCCTTACTATCTCAACCACGTCAACGGCCTTAGATATCGAATTTCCACGCGCTTTTATCATCACCGTCCCGATACCGCTGTTTATCTGGGTGACTACCGCAAGCACATAGTTCATTGTAGGCTTCCTGCCGAT
>JAJZXZ010000017.1 GCA_021806185.1 Microcaldota archaeon
CGGCGCCCTTGCTATTATCCTGAATACGTCCTCCTCCTTGCCCAGTATCATGCGCTTGCACTTTTCAACTGCCTCGGGCCTTATTACAGCCCCGCCATCTTGAGCCGCAACAGCCATCAGCTCCTCGGCGCCTACATCAGAGCTCGGTGCCAGATAGAAATACGGCCTGAAATCCCTGTCGTAAATCTCGTACGCCTTTCCATCCGTGCCTTTCACGGTGATGCGTATGTCGGCTTTTCCACCCTCTCTTATCAGGTAGTCTATGTCGAGCACTGCCCCCTCTATCTGCACATAAGCACCAGCTTTTAGCGTAAGGCGAAGGGCTACTTCTTCTCCTCGATTTTCGTCCTTGTTATTACCAATGGAGGAATGAGCCCAAGCGAATAAGCGAGCAGCGTACCTGTGGCGCCGCACCTGAAATTGAGGTTGTTCAACACCTCTTCGGCGAGTTCCGGTGGCAGCATGTGGCTCTCGCCCCACTTCTTAGATACGCTTGCAACTGCATCCTTCGTATCCTCGATCTCGACATAGCCCCCGAGCTTGAGCTCACCTATGCTCTTGGCTGTCTTCGCGTCGCTGTCGAAGTATGTCGCAGCGAATTCGTAGCTGACCTTTATCTTCGTGCCGTTTGCCGACACATCGCTTATGTTGTAGTCAAGCTTCGGGAACCTCTGCTTGCGCAGGTCAGCCTCAGGTTCAAGTCTGCCCTCTACCTTTGATATCACGAATGCTGTCATCATAGAATCACGTAAGATTCCTTCTGTTCTAAAGGTATTTAATACATTTGGCGGGTGCTTTCCATCGTCGCAAAATCTATTCACATAGGGTTTAAATACCTTCTTCAGAGAATAAGACAGGTGAACGCTTGATGCGCCATCTCGCTCTAATCGCTGCGCTGCTCGCGCTCTTTGCCGTGCAGATCTCAGGTGCATCGTACACTGTCACCCACGTAACCACGCAGGTTACACTGAATGTCAACACAAGCGCGTCCGTTAGGGAGACCTACACGGTGGTAATCACAAACGCATCCATAAGCCAATACCAGTCAGCCAGGTCTGCGCTGAACCTTACTCTCAGCAACTGGCAGGATATAATAGGGCCTACGCTCACGCAGCACATAATCAATCCGAAAACCGGCGTATACGGCTTCGAGCTGTTCCCAGGGCCTATCACCACCTCTATAACCGGGCAGCAGGAAGCCGACGTGCTCATATCGTATGGCGTGCGCAACGTTACTAGCGTCGATGAGATAGCGCCGAGAGTTTTCCAGCATACGTTCAACGACGACGTGTTCAATTTCGCCCACGGGGTCAGTGGAGAGGTGCTCCCAGCCAACTATACCCTCACCATAGTGCTGCCTAATGATGCAGGGATAAAGAGCATTTACCCATTGCCGGATTCGCCGCCAAACCTGCTGGCGAACAACTTCATGAATGTAACGATGATGTCGTGGTTCTCGCAGGAGCCGCTATCGAAGTTCCTGCTCGTATATACCACGCACCAGACAATAGAGGGCGAGGTGTCGAGCTTCTTCACAGCGGCATATAATTTCTTCGGCTTCTTCACCTACGTGATAATAATCCTGATAGTGCTTTTCTTCATCCTCTATACCTATCTCAAGATAGAGAAGTGATCCATTGCATGAGTATGAGGCCAAGCTGCTTGATTTTCTCGCAAAGAGAGGCCGCGCATCCATGGAGGAGATGGAACGTGGGACCGGAATGGGCAGAGACAAGCTGGCTTGGGCGCTAGAATCTCTGGACGAGAAGGGCGCCGTGGAGGTAAAACGGGAGAGGACCATCGAAGCTAAGGTAACAAAGGAAGGGTCTGGATACCGAAACGAATTTCCAGAGGAGGCGCTGGCGAAAAGAATAATCTCGGCGGGGCGCATGCGCGTATCGAACATAAATGACCAGATAGCGCTTGGATGGGCGAAGAGGAACGGGTGGATAAGGGTTGATGGAGGCATCGTCATGCTCACAGAAAAGGGGAAGGGCGCAGCATCCGGCGCCGGTTACGCCCAGCGGACGGCGCTCTCCAGCCTGATAAGGGGCGATGACCCGGCAAGCGTCATGGCGAAGGCTAAGGATGCGTGGGCTGCACTTGTAAAGCGCAATCTCATAGAGGTTAAGGAGACCACCGCCATAACAGATGCAGCGCTCACTAAGGCCGGCATAGGCATGAATGCTGGCGCATCGGTAGTGGCAGGCCAGGGGGAACTGACAAGGGAGATGATAAGTAGCGGGTCGTGGAAGAGCCAGAAATTCAGGGAATATGACGTAAACGCCCCGACCGAACCGTCATATCCGGCAAGGCTGCATCCAGTGCGGGAGTTCACAAACACGATAAGGCAGAAATGGTTCGAGATGGGTTTCATAGAGGTCGAGGGGCCAATAATAGAGAGCGCATTCTGGAATTTCGACGCCCTCTTCTCTCCGCAGGACCACCCTACTAGGGAGATGCAGGATACCTTCTACCTCTCAAATCCGAAGCAGCTGAGCATAGATGACATAGCGCTCATGGGCAGGGTCAAGAAGATGCACATCGAGGGCTGGAAGGAGAGCTGGAGCGAGCAGCTTGCAAAGAGCGCAGTGCTGAGGACCCACACCACAAGCGTCTCAGCCAGGTACATGAAGAGGCTGGCCAAAGCGGCCGAATCGGGCTATCCCACGAAAATGTTCTCGATAGGACCGGTCTTCAGGAACGAGGCTACTGATTACAAGCACCTCGCAGAGCTTCGCCAATACGATGGCATAATAGTCGGGGACGACCTTACACTGGCAAACCTGATACACACGCTGAAGAGCTTCTACTCGCGGCTTGGGCTAGATGACGTCAAGCTAGCGCCATCATACTTCCCTTTCACAGAGCCTAGCCTCGGGTTCTTCTACTATGACAAGGAACGCAACGACATAATAGAGCTGTGCGGTGGCGGCATAATCCGCAAAGAGATAACGAGGGCGATGGGGCTGAACAAAACCGTGCTGGCGTGGGGAGGCGGAGTCGACAGGCTGCTGCTCAATGAGAAGATATTCGGCGTGGGCACCCTGCCAGAGCTGTACAAGAACGACATCGCCTGGCTCAGGTCGAGAGGCCGCATAAAGGTGTGAGTATTGGCAATAATCGCGTTCGATGTAAAGGAGCTGCAGGCCGCAAACGCCGGTAAGCGCGAGCTTGTCGATGTTATGACCGACATGGGCATAGAGGTAGAGGAAGCGACGAAGCAGGAGATACGGGTGAACGTGGACCCGAACAGGCCGGACCTGCTGGACTTCACCGGCATGCGCAGGGCGATATCGAACTTTACAGGGAAGGAAAGGCCGCATGACGGGCGCTACAGGATAAGCAATACGCCGGCGATGACGATAGCGGTGCAGGCCCCAGTGAAAAGGATCCGCCCATACATCGCAGGCATTGTGGTAAAGAATGCAGACCTTACAGGCGAGAGGCTCAAGTACCTGATAAATTTCACCGAAAAGTTCTCCGACACGTACGGGAGGAGGAGGAGGAAGCTCGCCATCGGAATCCACAACCTCGCTGCGATAGACGGCAGCATCACATATACCGCTGCAGAATCGGGCAGCATAACGCCTCTGGGATCTGGCAAGCCGCTGGGTTTCGACAAGCTGATGAAGGAGAACGCAAAGGGCATAACATATCAGGACGCGGTCCCGACGTTCGGGAGAGGCTACCTATACCCGTTGCTTAAGGATAGCTCAAAGACGATCGCGCTGATACCTGTGACGAACTGCGAGGAGACGAAAGTCACGGAGAGCACGAAAAAGCTATTCATAGACATAACGAGCACATCCGAGATCGCTTTGGGCAACGCCGCGGCGGTGATCGCATGCTCATTCATCGACTCAGGCGCTGAGGTGTACCCTGTAGAGATTGCATACGGGAAAGTGAAGAGGGCGACTCCAGCGCTCGAATACCGCGAGATGAAGCTCAGCATGTCCAAGGCAGACAAGACGCTGGGCGTAACAACAGGCAGGCACAACATCATATCGCTAGCGAACAGGATGGGGCATACTGCCGCCAAGTACGGTTCCAGCGTGCTGTTCTACGTACCGCCGTACAGAATAGATGTGCTCAATGAGCAGGACATAATCGAGGACATAGCAATAGCCTACGGATACAACAACATAGCGCCAATCGCGATATCCGGGGTGGCCTCGGGAATGTCGAATGGCTCTGTCGACAGCGACAACAGGATCGCATTGACGATGGTTGGTCTGGGCTACACCGAAGCGATAAACAGCGTGCTTACCAGCGAGGAGGTGAGCTTCGCCAAGACGGGCCGGAAGCCGCTGAAGCAGAGCTACGTAAGCATATCCGACTCGAAGACATCTTCGATAACCATGCTCAGGCAATCGCTGCTGCCTGGCCTGCTCCAGAACATAGCGGCTTCCGCGAAGGCCACGATGCCGCAAAGGCTTTTTGAGGTGGGCAAAACCTTCAGCGTCATAGCCGGCAAGCCGTTAGAAAGGAATCAGGTCGCTGCGGTTAGCGTGCATCCGAAGGCCAACTTCGCAGAGATCAAGAGCGTTGTCGATGCACTATTAAAGCATCTCAGCGCGGATTACAAGATAGAGAAGCACGATGACCCTGCGTTCATGCATGGCAGGTGCGCAAGAGCGGTCTCAAAAGGGCGCCAGGTCGCGCTTTTCGGCGAAGTGCATCCGGAAGTGATAAGCAACTTCCGCATAGAGGAGCCCGTGGTCGCAGCAGAGGTATCGATAAACGACCTTTGACGTCTCAATCCCCTGGTTTGGTCCTCTTAAAGTATTTACTTATCAATTCAATGTCCCGCTCTGTAGGCACGCCGTGCAGTAATACACGAAGCCTAAGCCCGTTCGGCAGCTCCAGCTCCCCCGTCCGCACCTGCAAGCTGTCTGATTCCGAATGCTTTTCCTTTGTTTTCATGCAATCAATTCATACTCCATGGAACCAGAACCCCTTCTCGCCGCCCTTCTTTGCAGCAGGGCCCTTCTTCCTGCCGAGTATCTTGTCCTTTAGCGTCAGCTTCCGTTCAGGCGCCGCGTTATCCCGCGCCGCCATGCTCGCCTCGTACTCCTTCTGCCATTCGTGGAACTGCGCCAGCTTCTCCTCAGACATCTTCTGCATCTTCTCGTCCCAGCTCCCCTTCATCTTCTCCCATTCCTCCTTCGTGTATCCGTAAGGAGGGTGCTCCCTGATCTTCGGGGAGAAATAAGCGTATGAATAGAACTCCTTCACGTAATCGTAATCGCGCTCAGATATCTTTGCGACATCGACATGCACGCCCTCCTTCGCAAGCACATCGGTCAGCTCCTGCTGGCTTATCTGCTCGCGCCTGTTCCTTGCGCCTTTCGGATTGTAGATGACCGTTATCCTTGCTTTCGCGAAGTTCACCGAGCATTTTATTATTGGGTCCATTATGGAGAGCCTATACTGCAGCCTTGCTGCGTGCTGGGGATCGATCATCTCCTTCTGGCTGAGCCCGGAGAAAACGACCTCCTTGATCATCCTGTACGGCATCCTGTACCTGTTGCCCTGCTCGTCGGTAATATAGTCGTCCTCAACACCACCCATCTGGCGCTCCCGCTCCAGGTCCTCCTTGTACTTGCTTATAGATGGTATGTCGCGTCTATCCATTGCAAAGACCCTTGCTTAGGTCAGCAGTCGCCGCATCCGCAGCTGCCTCCGCCTCCGCAGCCGCACGAATCGCCAGAGTCCTTGGTATCCATGCCCTCCGGCACCTCAGATGTCTTGCCAGCCGCATTCTGGACTACGACCTGCTGCGCCACCTTCGGCCTTGCGGTCGCGAAGTTAGCCACACCCACGCTGCCGTTCACAGGCAGCGCGAAGTAGTCGATAAGCTTACCGTACGTGTTTATGTACTCCTCGCTCGCCTCCAGCTCCTTTATGTTCCTGGTGTACTTGTCTTTGGCGTATGCCCAGTTGGGATGGGTCTTCTCCCACTCCAAGGCAGGCATGCTGTACTGCCTTTGGACCTTGTCGCGGTACATCTCTGGGAAAACGTTGAACGAGCAGAACGGCATCACCTCGCCGTTCGGCTGTGCGTAGTGTATGTCGCACTTCTCGACCCTGTGTATGTCGTATGTGTACTCGTCCTGGAAGTGCATCATGCCTATGAACATGCTCTTCATCTGCAGCTTGCCCATCGAAGCGAAGTCGTGCTTCATGAGTATAGAGAGGAGAAGCTTGGAGAAGTTAACCGACTTTGGCTGGTACTGCTTGTCTATGTATCTGTTCAGGCCCAGCAGCGCCTTCACGGCTATGAGCTTCCTTGTCGTCTTCGATTTCCCCTGCATCTCGTCAACAGCCCTCTGCAGGTGCTCCAGAAGCCCCTGCGCGTCAACGAACTTTGTCAGCGGCACTATCTTATTGTCCGTGTCTATGAACAGGTAGCTGCCCGCACCGCAAGCGAAGTGTATCGAGAGGTCGTATTTGTATTCTCCGGTAAGCGCCTCTATGAACTTGTTTATGCCACCGACATACGGCACAGAGAACCACGCATCCTTGCCTATTACGCCGTTCGTCTGCTCCTCTATGAGCTTGATAGCCCCAGGGATCGTAATCCTCTGTTTCTCCCTAAGCCTAGATGGCATCCTGCCGACAAGCGAGACCGGCTGGAAGTTTATCGCCTTGACGATATCCGAGTTGTTCAGCGCGAAGTTTATCATCGCTCCGAGCTCATGATCGTTTATTGTCCTTATCACTGTGGGCACAAGCACCACGCCTATGCCTGCGCGCCTCGCTGCCTTGAGCGCCAGCGGCGTCTCCCAGTGGTTCTTCGGGTTGGCTTTCGGGCTAACGCCGTCGAAGCTCATGTAAAGCGTGCTAACCCCTGCGTGCCTCAGCTTTACAGCGAGGTCTGGGTTCAGGCCAAGGTTTATTCCAGTTGTATTGAGCTGTATCTGGTCGAAGCCAGCCTCCTTGGCCTTCTGGATTATCCCTATTATATCAGGGGCCATCGTTGGCTCGCCGCCCGTTATCTGTATAGCATTTGCAGGTATAGGCTTCTGCGCCCTCAGGTTCCTGAATATCTTGTCAAGCTCAGCGAGGCTTGGCTCGTAGATCGCCTCCCCCTCCTTGGCGTAGAAGAAGCAGTACCAGCAAGAGAGGTGGCACCTGTTTGTCACCACAACATTGGCAAGGCCGGTGTGGGACTTGTGCCTCTCGCACATCCCGCAATCGAATGGGCAGTTCGCGCCTTTAGTATCGCTTATGTAATTCGGGTTGTCGAAGCCCCTGCCGTAGTAATTGTAACGCTTCATCTTCATGTACATGTCATAGTCTTCCCAGTACTTCTCTATTGTCCACTGGTGCTCTGGGCAGTGCTTCCTTATCATGACGTTGTCTCCGTCCTTGTAGATTATCCCGTTGATGATGAGCTTGCATTCCGGGCACACCGTCATAGTCTTCTCTATCACAGGCATCTTCTCTATCTCTTCCATAGACCTGTGGTAAACCGCAAGAACAGGATCCGATATCTCCTTCTGCGTAGGCGCCTGCACGCTTGGCCTGACGTTGTTGATGTTGTTGACTATGTTCTGCTCTACCTGCACCTGTACTTCCGGCTTAGGCGCACCTGGATTACCTTGATTTGGCATGCAATTCCACCTTATTATCGCATCTAAGGCGAATCAAAAGCATTTAAATACTTTCTGTTTTGAATTTTACTTTCTTTCAAAAGTTGTCAACCGGCTTTTCTAAGAGGTTATTGGTGCAATCCTGGCTCCTGGCATAATCATGCGATGAATCAAGGGCTCCTCCTGAAATTCTGCCTCCATCCGCGTTTGCCTGCGGTATTGTTTCTTCCCATCCTCCGCTGGAAGCCCCGCCTCTGGAAGCCTTCCATCTGCGCCTCCTTCTTCGGCTTTATCGGCTTCTCCCTTATCCTCTTTATGCTCTCGTCCAGGTCCTTCTTCAGCTTCTCTGCTATGAAGTTCTTAGAGAAGTGGTCCGCCT
>JAJZXZ010000018.1 GCA_021806185.1 Microcaldota archaeon
AATGAGAATGATGACGAGCTGGGAGCACCCCCGCCGCCTGATACGAACACCGCACCTCCGCCTCCCCTGAAACCGGACGGCGCGGATGCCGTCGGAGCCCCGGCGCCAGAAGAAGAGGACCTGCTTATAACTGCCCCGAGAGCGTACGCACCTCCCCCTCCGGCTGCTATCCCGGCGATCCCGCCGAAAACGCCTATTATCAGCGCCTGTATTATGAATATCATCAGTATGTCCCTGTTCTTGAACCCGACGGATTTCATTATGCCTATCTCATGAACTCGCTCGTACACGGATATCAGCATTATGTTCATTATCCCGATTGCCGCCACTAGAAGCGATATCCCGGCTATGAGCACAAGCAGGGTGCTTATCGAGCCGATGATCGACGCTGCGGTCTGCGCCAGCTGCTGCGTCGTCAGCACTCTGGCGCTGCTCCCGTATATCGCCGTTATGGTGTTGGCTACGCCCGATACGGTGCTGGTGTTCGTAGCCTTTACCAGTATAGTGGTATACGAAGTCCTATGAAGCAGT
Source organism: Microcaldota archaeon (assembly GCA_021806185.1). The sequence continues at coordinate 532 of JAJZXZ010000018.1, forward strand.
GTCTCTGCAGCCGACAGCGACATCACCACCGCGGAATCTACCGAGATTATCGATGCGCCGTAAGTCTGGAATATCCCCACTACGGGAACCGTCACGCTGCTGCTCCCTTTATTGCCGCTGACAGTTAGTTCAACTGGCTGCCCCACGAGGATGCTCTGGATCCCGCCTGAAGATGAAGGGAAAGCCAGGCTGTACCCGACTACGGATTCTGGCGACACGCTATCCGGGTAGACCGACCCCTGGTAGAGGTTCACTGTGCCGAGGAATGCCGCAAGGTCCTGGGGGGATATGCCTATTATCGTTGCTGTAGCGTTCTCATTCCCCGAGCGCAGCGTCGCGCTGCCCTCGACAAGTGGAATAGTGGTGTTGACATTGGGCAGAGATTGCATCTCGGCGGCCGTAGCTGCGGTGAAGCCGGCCGTCGTGCCGGTGGATGTCACGAGTATCGAGGTCGGGCCGAGCGCCGACAGCTCCTTCGATATGCTGGCGCCTATGCCTGCCGTCAGCGACACCAGCGCGACTATGGCAGCAACCCCTATTACCACCATAACTATCGTGAGTGCTGTCCTGACCCTCTTCTCTTTGAGGTCCTTGAAGCTGAGCATAAGCGCGTCTTGTATGTTCATTGGGCTGCACCGGCGTCAATGGCAGGATTCACTCTCTCTCCTTCCTTTCGGCATGCCTCCTGCCCCTTTTCCTCTCTTTGATGAACAGATACGACATCGATATAAGGGCTATGGCGAGTATGGCCGTTATGACAGCAAGCGCCGAGGAGCCGCCGCTTGCCGATGCGCGGACGGCAGCCTCCTTTCCTCCGGCAGTGAACGTCCCTCCCGACCCGACAGTGACGACTACGTTGCTTGTTGAGGTGATGTTCTGCCTCAAACTGTTAAGATAGTTTATCCTCAGCGGAACGCTGTAGGTCCCTGGCTTTACCGTGTTGGAGAGTTCAAGTGAAATCGTCACGGGCGACTGGCTGTCAGCGCTTATGTCACCAACGTAAACGGGGTTGGACCCGAAGGCGGTGAACCCAGGCGGTGCGACTGCACCGACGCTGACTGCAGATGCCCCGGAAGTCCCTATGTCGGTCAGCACGAAAGATATGGAGACTATGCTGCTAGGCAGCACAATGGCGGGCGAAAGCGTCAGACCTGACAATGAGAGGTCTATCGAGCCTATCGGTATCAGGGATGTGCTGTTCGAGACCTGCTCCAGGCTGTTCATGTTGTAGAATGTAGCGCTCAGGTTGAACGGGAACGATTCTATTGAAGCGTTCCTCGACACGAACATGCTGATATTCAGCCTGTCAGACTTGCCAACGCCCAGCGAGCCGAGCTCCGCCTGCGTACTGCCGACCACTGCGCCATCTATCGCCGGCATTGAATAATGCACGTAAAGGTCATTGAGCGTGGTGTTGCCAGTATTGGTGAAGTTTATTGAGAGGTTCTGTATCTCGCCAGAAGTGACTGTCTTCGGGTTGACACTGACGCTCAACGGGCTGCCGCACGATACAACCTCGAAGGTGAGGTTCCTGGTCTCGCTGTCAGTATAGAATACATCGTAGCTGTAGACTATCTGCATACCTATAGTAGTTATCAGCGATGCGTTCGATGATACGAAGAGCGGCAGGCTGGTGGTGCTGCTGCTGTTCGCCCTTATTATCCCTATATATATCGTGCCGGTGCTTTCAGGGAGGATACCCTTCGCAGCGGAAACGGAGAGCTCTATCTGGTCCATTGCGGTGCCAGTAAGGTTTGACACTCCTATGCTCGGGTAGCTTGCGCCAGCCGGCCCGCCGTCCGTGACTGTTATCGGCACATAGTTCGTCTCTCCCCTGCAAAGCACAAGCGCGTTGCTGGTTATGGAGAATGCTGGCGGATTGGGTATTGGGGACGGCCCGCTCGTCCCCGCTGCAGCCACGCCTGCAATTGCAATCGTTATGACCAATGCTACCATCAACGCTGTTGTTTTCATCATTACATCACATAGTTCTTCTCGAGCCTCCCGTCCCTTATGTGGAGTATCCGGTCGCAGTGCTTCGTCAGGTCGGTGTTGTGCGTGACCATAACCACGGTTACGTCGTCCTCCTTGCTTATCTTGCCCAATATCTTTATCACTTCGGAGCTCTGCTGCGACGCGAGGTTGCCGGTCGGCTCGTCTGCGAGCAACAGCGGAGGCCTGTTTACGAGCGCCCGCGCCACCGCAACCCTTTGCTGCTCCCCGCCGCTGAGCTGCTGGGGCCTGTTCTTCAGCCTGTGGCCGAGGCCTAGTTGTGTAAGGAGCTCGTCTGCGCGCTTCTTCCTTTCGGAACTTGGCATGCTCGTCGCTATCATCGGCAGCTCCACGTTCGCCTCTGCATCCAGCCCGTTGATCAGGTTGAACGCCTGGAAGACGAAGCCGAGCTTCTTGTTCCTGAAGTCTGCAAGTTGGTCCCCGTCCATTTTCGCGGTCGCGACGCCATCTATGTATATCTCTCCGCTCGTCGGCTTGTCTATAGTGCCAAGCATGTTCATGAGGGTGGATTTTCCGCTGCCAGATGGGCCGACTATCGCGGCGAACTCACCCTTTTTCAGCGAGAAGGAGATACGGTCGAGCGCCTTCACCTCTATGCCACTAGACCTGTAAACCTTGCTCACATTCTCCACGCTGAGCACGTATTTTGCCATGTAATTATATCATAACCCAACTTAATATAGTTTATCATACGTTTCGCATTTGTCCTCTAAACCCAAGCCTTAAATCTTTATTACCCGAAGCCTCTCAGCAGAAGGGGAGAGGGGCTAGGTTTATACTCTTTGCTAGAGATGACTAGAATAGGCGATTCTAATGGGAAAAGTAGCCGCATGGAGAAAGAATATGGACTATTCGACGCTCTTGCTAGCGCTCATACTATTCCAGTTCGTTGTCAGCGTGGCAATGCTCGTATTAGGGCATCTTACAGGAAAAGCATACTTCAGAGGTGTTGGAGTCGGGCTTCTTATAGCCTGGGCGACAAGCGCGATAGCCTATCTTGTTATAAGAAGGGCAAAGCGAAGCTGAAAGCGTGACGGTCGTCAAGAAACTACGCTATCGCAGTCCTTTCAAGCCCAAAGCGACACTTTAAATCCCTTGATCCTGGTATTCTAATGTGCTGAACGTCAACTCCCTCATAGCATTCCCGTGGCTTCTCTTCTTGGCGTACTGGCTCGCATCCCGGCTTTATGAAGCTGCTGCCAGAACGTCAAAAAGGGTTGTGAAAAGGCCGCCCTTCCTGACAGGCCGCGCTCCTAACATATTTCTTTACATCGCCCTGATACTGTTATTCTTTGACTTTGGCCTGACGCACACCGTATTGGGAGTGCGTTTCCTGCCAAACGGCCCTATAGCGGCAACTGTAGGTTTTGCTGTCTGTCTTGCGGGCATACTCTTTGCCATATGGGCCAGAATGTATCTAGGGGGAAACTGGAGCGGCACCCCCGCCATAAAGAAGGACCAGGCCTTAGTAAAGACAGGGCCTTATGCGATGGTGAGGAATCCGATATATACGGGCATCACCATCGGGGTAGTTGGCTCGGCAATATCTGTAGGTACAGTAAGCGGGCTCATTGCAATTGTTTGCGCTGTAATTTTTTCGGTCTTTAGGATAGCGACAGAGGAGAGGATGCTCAAAGAGAAGTTCGGGAAGGCTTATGAGGAGTACTGCAACGAGGTCAAGGCGTTCGTGCCCGGAGTGTGGTAGATTTATTTGTTGCTTGTAGGATCTCTACAAAGCCATCTGCAGCAAATGTTTAAATACGCCGTCAATACAAGCTCTATGGTATAGAAATGGCACGGGCCCGCATGATAATAACGCAGGCTCCGCTCAGGGCCACCACTGCGGGGGGAGGGACGGATCTGCCTTCGTTCTACAGGAAGCACGGGCCAGGAGCTGTAGTGAACTTCGCTATAACCAAGTATGTCACCGTCTTCGTCAGCCAGAATTTTTTCCCGGACACAATACGCGTGAGCTACTCAAAGACCGAGATAGTCAAGAGCATAGACGAGATAGAGCACCCGACGGTCAGGGAGGCGCTGCGCCTCCTGGACATCGAAGGAGGGGTTGAGATACTAAGCCATTCTGACATACCGGCGCAAGGCACAGGCCTCGGGTCCAGCAGCACCTTCCTCGTGGCGCTGCTGCACGCGCTCCATGCATGGAAAGGGGAATCGGTCTCGCAGGACGAGATAGCTGAGGAGGCAGTCAAGATAGCAAGGTGGATATTGAAGGAACCCGGAGGCCAGCAGGATGAATACGCGGCCGCGAGAGGAGGGATAAACCTTATGGAGTTCAACAGGGACGACAGCGTCGTGGTAAAGCCCGTCATAATGGATGGCGAGGCAAGGAGAAGGTTCGAGAACGAACTCATGCTCCTCTACACCGGCCGGCAGAGGAGCGCAGCGACGCTGCTCAAAGCGCAGGAGGGCTCCGTAGAGAGGAACATAGAGACCTACCTGAAAATGAGGGATCTCGCATATGACGTCGGGAAAGCGCTCTCGAGGGGAGACGTCGATGAGATCGGCAGGGCCATGCACAGGAACTGGGAGCTGAAGAGGAGCCTTGGGGGGAGGATATCTTACAGCTCAATAGACAGAGCGTACGAAACGGCGCTGAAGAGCGGAGCAACCGGGGGCAAGCTGATAGGAGCAGGCGGTGGAGGATTCCTTCTCCTTGTTGTCCCGGAAAAGTCGCGGAGCAGGGTCAAGGCAGCGATGGAGAGGGAGGGCCTTGCGGAGCAGAGGTTCGCGATAGATTATTATGGGAGCAGAGTGATATTTGTGGGGCAGCAGAAGGTGTGATTTGATTATGGACAACGAGTTCACCAGGAGCATAAAGGAGTATCTGGACAAGAACCTTGACATAGCTAAGATGATGGCGGAGCAGGCGCCGAAGATAGCGGAGATGGCGAAGGTGATAGACACCGCAAGGAACGACGGCAAGCTTATTTTCGTGATGGGCAATGGCGGAAGCGCGTCGACGGCGTCCCATCTTGCCCAGGACCTGAACAAGGCCGCGACGCGCGAGGGCAAGAGAAGGTTCAGATCCATTTCGCTCAATGACAACATTCCCATAATGCTCGCGATAGCTAACGACGATGCGTATGAGAATGTGTTCGTAGAGCAGCTCAAAAACTTCATGTCTGAGGGCGACATCGTGATAGGGCTGAGCGGAAGCGGCAACTCGAAGAACGTGCTGAACGCGATTGAGTACGCCAACCAGCACGGGGGGATAACCATAGGGTGGACGGGCTTTGGCGGAGGCAGGCTAGCCAAGATGGTGAAGTACTCGATAGTTGTGCCGGACAGCAGCGTAAGGGCGGACCCGCAAGTGCCTGACGGTGGCCTGGACGACCGCATGCAAACGTCAGAGAACTTCCACCTGGTACTCACCCACGCCCTGATTGTCGCTTTCAGAAGGAGCGACGATCCGGCAACGTATCTAAAGCCTTAGCTTAAGCTCATAACCCAACGTCCCTCCAAGATCCCTGGCAGGGCGGGAGAGGGCTAGGCGGGAGCGTTACTTTCTAGGGGCTTTGAAAAGCTTATATATCTAAATAAACCGAGTTATTTTGTGATGATACGCCAAAGACTATTTCAGCTAAAGATCTGACAGCATCACAGAGCGAACTGCTTCTTGCAGCGGAGCAGGCAAGGGAGCTGGCTTTTAACCCGTTCTCGCGTTTCTATGTTGGTGCTGCGCTTCGCACTTTAGATGGAAGGATGATGCCTGGCGCAAACTTCGAAAGCGCGTCCTATGGGCTGACCATCTGTGCTGAGAGATCCGGGTTGGTTGGCGCTAATGAGAGAGGGGAGAGGCTATTCAGCTCCATAGCTATAAGCACAAGAGCAGAAGCGGCCACAGTTGACGAACCTACCGCTCCATGCGGTGCGTGCAGGCAGTTGCTATACGAGGCATCGCGGCTTGCTGGCGTTGATATGGAGGTCATACTCTCAAACACGAACAGGGATAAGATTATAGTTACCACCATATCGGAGCTGCTGCCACTAGCCTTCAGTGCTGTAGACCTTGGAATAGACGTTGCAAAGTATAGAAGAAAGTGAATCCACCTACATCCTGAGATCGCGCAGCAAGAGCTGGGTGTTGCAGCAGCCGATGTGAGAAAAGCTGCTAAAGCTGCGGGAATTGATGATAGCGATAAAAAGGGTCGCACTGCAGGTTTATTCGGCATCGCGGCTGATTTGTTTAGGGCAGTCGGTGATGGCACCGAAGCAGAACATATGGCAAAGCTCGCGAGTAGATATAAAACTGGGCAGTTTATATAGTAAGTAAAATAAGCCCAGGTCAGCCTAATTCTAAACCTAAGCCTTCAGATCCCCCGACACGGGGGGAGAGAGGGGTTAGAGCTTTCTTAAAAACTCCTCCTCACTCACTTTTGCAAGTTCAAGTATACCAAATAAAGTGCCAAGCTTTACCTCCTTGTGCATGGGTACTACTGTGACTACCTTCTTACCATCAACAAATTTCCTCAAGACAACGTGGCTTCCCTTCCTTCTAACTACTTCAAAGCCAAAATGCTTTACCAATACTTTAACTATCTCTATGCCGGAAAGCCTAGGCAATCTCGACACTTACAGCACCTATGGTGGTCATGCGCTTAAGCTCGCTTCTTACCTTAGGCATTTCAGCGAGATAGAGAGAAACGGCTTCCTTGATGTTCTTCATAGCTTCTTCTATGGTCCTGCCCTGTGTGGTAACACCAGTAACAACCTCCTTAATTATGTAGGTTTTCCCCTCTCTCCATACAAGCGTCTGTAGCTTCATTCTCATCGCCTGACAATTAATGAAAGTTCAATTATATAAAACTATCTGGCTTCTAACCAAGCCCATCCCACGCTCACAGACCCCTGGCAGGGCGGAGCCCGAAGGGCGAGAGGGGGAGAGAGAGGTGGAAGGGA
>JAJZXZ010000019.1 GCA_021806185.1 Microcaldota archaeon
TTATGATGAGCTGATGCGCATCCACTCGTGCCTCAAGGAGAGCGCGGACCGCATCGGCATAAAGACCGATGGGAGGGAATTCGCCGCGCATGCGACTATAGCGAGGGTCAAAAACCCCAGCGACGACGACATCGACTACATCAGGGGCTTCATAGCCAGCCACTCGGAGGACGCGCTGGGCGATTTTACGTGCAGCGAGATAAGGCTTAAGGAGAGCACGCTCAAGGAGAAAGGTCCGGCATATACGGACATCTTCGTCAAGAGGCTAGGGCCGTAACTATTTGCCGGATAGGGATCTCTCGAACTGCTCGATCGTCGTGCTATTGGAGAGCTCGCCAGGCCTGTATATCCTGTCGAGGAGGAGCACGTTGTAGCTCATGCCGCTGCTTATGTCGATGGCTATGTGCCTGAGCTGCTTGCCGAACAGGTCTATCTCGAAGAGAGGGAGCCTGCTCTTTTCTATGAATTCCGATACAGTGTAAACAGAGTCGCGGTTCTGCCCGTCCTGCATGCCTATAATCCTGGCTTCGAAGTTTGCCCGCTTCACCGATTTCACAAATCTTTCGAACCTGACGCGCAGATCGTCAGTGAAGTAGAGGAAGCGAGCGGCGGCCATGCTCCTGGTGTTGACATCGTATACGCTCATCAGCATATCGTAGCTCAGCTGCGTTGCGGCCGCATACCTCCTGTCTGTCTGCTTGTAGCGGCCGATGGAGAAGAAGTCCCCAACCTTGAGGTATGTGCAGTTTGAATACTTGTCGATCTTCGACTTTGAGATGTGAGGCCTAGCCTTGAAGCTCCTCAAGTACTCCCCGGCACCGAACCCGCTGCCGTGCATCTCCTCAAACAAGGCGTTTTCGAAGCTCAATCACACACCGAGTGCTATCTTTTTATATATTCCCGTGGTAATTTAATAGCTATTTGTGACAGCCACGACGCTCAGGCGGTTTTTATGAAAATAGAAGTTATAGAAGACAAAGGCAACGCCTTCAGATTTGTGCTGAAAGAATCAACCAGTGCATACGCGAATGCGTTGAAGAGGACGGCTACCGGCAGCGTGCCGACCTTTGCGATAGACAAAGTCACCTTCTATGAGAACTCGAGCGCCATATTCGATGAATATATAGCTCACAGGATGGGGCTGGTCCCCCTCGCCACTCCGCTGAAGGGCTACAAGGCAGACGACGAGATCCTTTTCACGATGGACGAGACAGGCCCGAAGACTGTGTATTCAAGGGATATCGAGTCGTCGGACAAGGAGGTGAGGGTGGCGAATGAGAGTATCCCGATAATAAAGCTCGGGGAGAACCAGCGCGTAAGGGCGGAGGCGAAGGCGAGGCTTGGCATAGGGATGGAGCACGCAAAGTTCCAGCCTGGGCTAGTGGCGTACGAGCAGAAGGACGACAGCACGTTCGAGTTTTACGTTGAATCGTTTGGCCAGATGCCGCCGAGGCAAATTATTAATAAGGCTTTCGACGTGATAGAAGAGCGCCTTCATGAGCTCTCATCCGGCGTAAAGAAGCTTTAGGCGGAGGTGGCAGAGCTTGGCCAAATGCGCAGGACTGAGGCTCCTGTGTCTTCAGTGACTGCTAGGGTTCAAATCCCTACCTCCGCAAATGTGGTACGATGAAAACGAATGCCGAAAGAAGCGATGTAAAGGAGTGGCTCGATGTCCTTAGCAGGGCGGCTGGGCAGGACAGATCCCCGAAGCTCTGGAAGCGGGTGCACCATCTGGTTAGCGTTCCTGCAAGGCGGAGGGCGAGCGTCAACATATACAAGATAAACAAACACACGAAGGACGGCGATAATGTGGTGGTGCCGGGCAAGGTGCTCTCTGTCGGAATGATGGACCATAAGGTGAACATTGCCGCTCTCGAATACTCAAAGAAGGCAGAGGCGCTCCTTTCCGGAGCTAGCTGCAGAATGGTGAAGATAAGCGAGATGATAGGCCAAAAGAGGGTAAGTGTAATCATATAACGCGGCGATAGAATGACAGAGAAGCAGGTAAAGGTATACGATGCAAACGGCAAGGTGCTCGGAAGGCTCGCCAGCGCCGTCGCAAAGGGCCTGCTCAACGGCGAGAGCGCAGTGGTGATAAACTCGGAGGGCGCCATAATAAGCGGAAGCAAGCAGGCGATACTCGCGAAGTACAGGAGAAGGGTCAATCTGAAGGAGAAGGCCAATCCAGAGCATTCGCCATACTGGCCCAGAAGGCCAGACCTGCTGGTCAAGCGGATAATACGCGGGATGCTGCCTTACAGGATGCCGCGGGGCAAAGAGGCGTACAGGAGGCTCAGGGTCTATATCGGAGTACCGGACGAGTTCTCAAAGGCAAAGCCGATAGAGATAGAGACAAGGAAGCCAAGTGATTTATATGTTGGATACGTTACGATATCTGAGCTTTCAAGGCTTTTAGGATACGAGAAGAGATAAGATGGCAGAGCAAGAGCAAGCTGTGCAGGCGCTAGGCGGCAATCCTCTCCAGCAGATGGAGCAGGAGCAGCAGGCTGCGCCCAAGGCGAGAAGGGACGCTCCGAGGAGGAAGAGCGCTAAGAAGGCGGTGAAGATAGTGCTCGTGAAGAGCAAGCGCAAAGAGGCGATAGCCAGGGCATCAGCGAAGGCCGGAAAAGGCAGGATATCGATAAACGGGCGCAGCATAGACTCTATGGAAAACGACGCCTATAGAAGTGCAATAACCGAGCCGATAAACCTGTCTAGCATAACGAAGGAGTTGGCAGGCAGGATGGAGATGAAGATAAATGCAAAGGGCGGCGGCTCGTCGGGCCAAGCGCAGGCGATAAGGAGCGCAGTGGCAAAAGCGATCTCAAAGTTCGCAGACACCGACACGGTGAGGAAGGAGTACATGAGATACGACAGGTCGCTGCTTGTTGACGATTACAGGAGGGTCGAACCCAAGAAGTTCAACGGACCGAAAGCGAGGGCGAGGAACCAGACCTCGTACAGGTGATACCATGATGATGCCAGTCAGATGTTTCAGTTGCGGCGCTGTTGTAGCCGACAGGTGGGAAGAGTACGATAGGAGGGTCAACAAGGAGCATGAGGACCCTGGCAGGGTGCTCGATGAGCTAGGGGTTAAGAGGTACTGCTGCAGGAGGATGTTCATAAGCAATGTCGACCTGATTGACGAGTTCATTAAGATTGGAAAGAAATGATGGCAAGGAATAAAAGGGCGAAGAGACAAACCTGAAGGGGGCCGTCTGCTAGCTTGGTAGGCTTCTACCTTGGGGTGGTAGCGACCCGAGTTCAAAAGGTTTCTGAAAATCTCGGCGGCCCCACCTGTGATAAAATGGAAGAGGAACAGCAACTGTTGGCAAACCAGAACGATTACCTTGAGGCAGGGATACACATCGCCACGAAGATGAGAAGCCCGGGAATGAAAAAGTTCGTATACAAGGTAAGGGACGACGGCCTGTACCTGCTCGACATTAAGACGATAGACGCGAGGGTCAGGGTCGCCGCGTCGATGATTGCGAGGTATGCGCCTAAAGACGTGGTCGTAACCGCATCAAGGATTTATGCGATAGCCGCTGCAGAGAGGTTCGCAGAGCTCATCGGAGCGAAGTTCATGAAGGGCAGGGTCACGCCCGGAGTGTTCACCAACCCGAACAGGGAGGACTTCACGGAGCCGAAGCTTATAGTGATAAGCGACTCAAGGAACGAGAAGCAGGCGGTGAACGAGGCCAGCAAGGTCAACATGCCGATAATCGCGCTCAGCGACACGGACAACTCAACGAAGTTCATCGACCTCGTGATACCATGCAACAACCGCGGGCGCAAATCTCTCGCCTTCATATACTACCTGATGGCGAGAGAGGTACTAAAGAATAGGGGAGAGATAAAGGCAGACCAGGAGTTCAACCACTCTATGGCAGAGTTCGAGGCCAAGGTGGAGGCCAAGCAGCTGAAGCAGGAGGCTGCGGCATAGATACACTGCGGGAAAACCGGATGCCGGCGAGCTCAGGAGCCCCTACTGATGCATATAGGTCATATGCCGGCAAACAGGATGGGCGAGACGAGATACCCCAAAAGTGCGAGCCCCATCGCAGCCAGGCTTACATTCCTTGCGATCGCGTACGTTCTGTGATCTATCCTCATCATGCACGAGATAGCCACATACGCCAGAAGTGCGTCAGCTGCCGCTATAGGGGCAAGGTAATACAGGTTGAACCTGAACGGGAAGATGAAGAAGAAGAGGAACACGCTTATCAGTATCGCCTCGAGATAGAGCACGAACGCGAGCTGCGCCGCCGTCACCTTGTTTATGTAGCGGAGCAGGTTCCTGCTCCCGCGCGCTTTGACATCCCCACGGTAATCGCGTATCATGCCGTGTATCTCCCTAGCAAGGCCGCTCAGGAATACGATGAAGAAGATGGCGACTATGCCTGGCCGCAGCGCATCGACCACGACGAGATTGCCGAATATGAATGGTATCGCCATCGCGAAAGCTATGTACATGTTGCCCAGCAGAAGCGTGTCCTTCAGCCTATAGCTGTAGAGGAATGCCAACGCGCCAAAGACTACAGCTATCGCGAACGCATACGCGTTTATGAACGCGCTTGCAGCCAAGCCTATTAGCATGCATATCACCGAGATGTGAAGGGCGGATCTCCTGCTGATCTCGCCTCCGGTTATCGGCCTGTCGAACCTCCTGTTCGCCCTGTCGGATTCCACGTCAAAATAGTCGTTTATGGCGAAGGACGACATGCTGATGAATACCGGTGCGACAAGGCTAAGCGCAAGCGCTATCGGCCCCGGCAGCCCGGAAGAGATGAGCTCAGCCGCTATCACAGCCACTACGAGCATCACGCTGTGCTCTATCCTCGTAAGCCTGAAAAATGCGCTGATCTTGCCCATCGGAAAACCAAATCTTTAACCCCTGGCTCAAGAAATCCCCGCATTTCAATGCGCAGATCAACAGGGCCGATACGAATCATGTTATGTAGCAAGTATATAAATATGAATCTCAATACCTGTTTTATGGAATACAAATCGATAACATACCCGCAGGACAACGGCTTATTCATGATGGAGAAGAAGCTCATGGCGCAGAAACTCTTGATTGAAAGGATAGGCGGGGCGGGGATCGAACCGCACGGACTGGTGAAGGCAGGATAAAGAATCTCGCGATAAAGATGGAGGCAGGGAAGCACTACGCGATATTCACAACCGGAAGGGAGTCTTATGGTGACTAGGGGCAGATTGCCTAAAAAGGACATAACCCTCAAACTGTCATACCTGCTGCTCCTTGCGATACTCTCATTCTCCTCAGTGCTTTCGCTAGTATTTTTCCAGGGCATGAGCGTATGGGGCGACGACCCGTCCTACGCGCTGCTCATGCCAAGCATATACAACAACACCTTCAAAGAGACCGCGAACATATTCTCTGTACGGCCAGCGCTGCTGTATCCAATCGCATTTTTCTCGAAAGTGTTTGGATTCAGCGCGTTCGGCGCAGGTTTCTACGCGTTTGCAAGCTACCTCCTCTCAATAATCATCACGTTCCTCATAGGGAGAGCGCTCCACAGCAATAAGGGCGGATTGCTGGGCTCGCTCCTTTTCGCGATCTATCCTGGTATAATAAAAGCGAACAGCACCGCAGAGTCACTACTGCCGCTTGTTCTCTTCCTGAGCCTGGCCACCTTGCTGTTCATCTACGGTAAGAGGACCAAGAACAGGTGGTTCTACTTCCTCTCGGGAGCCTCAACCTTCGTCGGTGCGCTGATAAATCCTCTTGCGTATATATACGCGGTCTTTTTTGCCATTTATATAATCATGGATTTCGCCAGGTGCCTTGCCGCCAAAAATTGGAGGGCGCGCTACGGTTACCTGATGTACTTCGCCGGCTATGCCGTTGCTATACTCGCATGGGGAATCGTAAACGCCCACATCGCGTACAATGGCGGCCCGTTCTACGAGCTGACCTCAACCGGCAGCTACTTCGGCTCAGGCAGCGGGCAGATAGGAGTCTACTATCCGAATACCAGCCTTGTATATTACCCTCAGGGATTCTTCCCGTACAACTTCACAAGCGCAAGCTCGTTCTACGACCAGGCGTTCACGGAAAACGGAGCAATCATTACGTCAGGAGTAAACAATGAGGTTGGTTTCTTCGGCTATTTCGCAGTTATATTCGGGATATACCTCCTCGCGCTGCGAGACAAAAGGTATTATTTCCTGCTTGGGATGGCCGCATTCATCATCGGGTACCTCGAATTCGGTACGCAGAGCATAACCCATTACCAGGCGATATTCAAGATCATGAGATATTCTGTGATAGCCGCCATGCCGATCGCCCTGATAACGGGCTTTGGCGTGCTGGATGCCAGTGCCAGGCTGTTCAAGAGGCGTTCTGTACTGCGGTGGGCATTCACATGGTCGATAGTCGCATTCCTGTTCGCAACCTCGCTGCCCCTCTATTATTTCTACTACATATACAACTACAACTCGATGGTATACCCGAAAATGATAGCTGAGAGCCTGCTTGGCGCCCCTTCGCTCTCGAACTCATCGCTGTACGGGCCCATACTCACCACCGCCTATGCCATCTACTACATGGGCTATCCGAAGATGAGGGCATTCGGCGTATACGGGACCGGTAAGAACGACACGCTTCTGCTCCAGTCATGCAGCTCCATCCCAAATGAGAGCTACGTCATCATACCCGATGCAGGCACCCTGGCAATCCTCAATTCCATAGGGCCGCTTATGATAAACGAGACTTGGGCGTACAATCCCTCGGAGTGCAACATGACGCTATACGCCAGCCTGTATAATTATTCCAGGATTGACAGCATGGGGCTTTACGGCGAGAGCACGCTCACCGGGAACATATACCACAAGGGCTAGCCGCAGCAAATGGCAAGATTTGCCATCAGCCTATGCAGGGGATAAACTTTAATAATGTGCATGTGAAGCTAGATACATGGTTCTGGCTCGCAAGGCACAGTCCGCCATAGAGTACCTCATAACCTACGGTTGGGCCATCCTGATAATACTTGTTGCTGTT
>JAJZXZ010000020.1 GCA_021806185.1 Microcaldota archaeon
GCTCAAAAGCGACAGGAGCATAGACAATAAGACGTTCAAGAGGTTTTATCGGCTTGTGAAGGGAGGCAGCTTTGCAAGCAAGGGCTCTCTAATAAGCCACATAAGGAGCACCGGCATAGAGATAAACGAGGAAAGGGCCAAACAGCTGAGGCATTTGTGATGCTATGTACAGGCACATAAGAGCGAGGAGGAGGAACGCGCGCACGAACTACAAGCGCAGGATATCACTGCTTAAGGGAGGCCTCACGCGCATAGTGGTGAGGAAGAGCAACAGGGGAGTGATAGTGCAGGCTGTAGAGTATACGCCAGCTGGGGACTCGGTTATAGCGTCCGCGCAGTCTAGGGAGCTAAACAAGATGGGATGGCCTGCGCGGGCAAACGTGCCAACTGCATACCTCACTGGGCTGCTGCTCGCGAAGAAAGGCAAGGGCGCTGTAAAGGGAGAGGCCGTGCTGGACATCGGGCTCTACAAGCCGGTGAAGTCCTCGGTAGTATTCGCCGGCGCGAAAGGGGCAGCAGACGGGGGAATAAAGCTCATCAACAGCATCGAGATAGACGAGAAGAGGCTATCCGGATCGCATATAGCGGATTACGCATCATCTGGAAAAGCGGCTGCGCCGCAGTTCTCGAAATACGCCAAGGAGAAGGTTGACGTGGCGAACATCGGCGCGCTGTTCGAGAGCGTGAAGAAGAGGATATTGAGTGATTGATTGAATAGGAGGAGGAATTACGAACCGGAGGCTACGAAGTTCGACATAAACACGTGGGAGCCAAGGACAGAGGTGGGCAAGCGCGTGAAGAGCCACGAGATAACCTCTATAGAGCAGATATTCCACGAGGGCAAGCACATAGAAGAGACAGAGATAGTTGACGCACTGATACCGGACCTGAAGAACGACGTGATAGAGATAGCCAGCGTGCAGCGAATGACGAAGAACAACAGGAAGATGAAGTTCAGGGTCACCGCGATAGTCGGCGACGGAAAGGGCCATGTGGGCGTAGGCAGCGGAAAGGAGAGCGAGGTCAAGGCGGCGATAGACAGGGCGGTGAGGAACGCGAAAGCGAGCATAATACCAGTCATATTCGGATGCGGATCGTGGCAGTGCGCGTGCGGCACGGCGCACAGCATACCTGTCATAGTGAAGGGCAAGTGCGGAAGCGTCGAGGTGATACTCAAGCCTGCGCCGCGTGGGCTCGGGGTCGTGGCGAGCGCCCCGGTGAGGAAGATGCTGGAGCTCGCAGGCGTGAAGGATATATGGACATTCTCTAGGGGAAGGACGAGGGCGAAGTACAACACGCTCATAGCCGTATACAGGGCGCTGAGGAGCGAAGGGCTTATCAAGAACGCAGCGCTCATAGAGGCAAAGAACAGGTGATATCATGGACAATCAGTTCGTAAGCCCTGGGGAGAAGCTCGCGATGGAGGAGGAGTACGCCCCGTCAAGCAACACGTATGTGGAGGATGGCGCGGTGTACGCCGCAGCTGCCGGTGTGCGCCTCGTGAAGGATGGAGCTATAGGGGTCATGCCGCTCAAGGAGATAATGGGGCTGAAGCGCGGCATGCTGGTGCTCGGAAGGGTGACCGATGCGATGAAGAGCGTGATATTCGTAGAGATAAACAGGATTTCGACAGGCAAGAAGGAGTACCTGCCGCTGAAAGACGGGAAGATAATACTGAGGCAGCAGCGCCAGTTCGGCAGGGGCCCTGGTGGCAGGTATGGCGACAGGAGGGAGATGAGGCCTGAGCAGGAGGAGAGGCCGTGCAGGGCGGGGGACATCGTGATGGCCAAGGTCATAGCCGAGGAGAACGATACATACGTATTGAGCCTGAACAGCCCAGAGGCCGGCGTCGTGCATTCGACCTGCAGCAGCTGCGGCGGGCCGCTGCGGACCGGAGAGAGGCCGGATACGCTTTACTGCAACGCATGCAGGATGTCGGAGCATAAAAAGCTTAGCAGCTATTACGACAAACCAGAAGAGATAAAAAATTACTTCAACAATGTTAAGTGATTCCATGGATATGAAGGTGCTGAAGAACGAGAGCAAGGAGCTGATGATAGAGTTCGGTGACGGGGACCGGACTTTCCCCGACCTGCTGGCGCACGAACTGATGGGAGATTCAGATGTCACTTTCGCAGGTGTTACAAAGGACCATCCAGAGGTCGGGAAACCAGTGCTTGTGATAAAGACAGGAAAGAAGGGCGCATCAGCTGCTCTAGAAAGCGCCATAGAGAGGGTAGAGGGCAACGTGAAGGAGCTGAAAGCGAGCGTATCAAAGAAGAAGTAGGGATTCGTTGAAGGGTGGCGTTAGGGTAGCCGCTATCGCAACAGGGCCGATAGGAAAAGGCCATGGGAGGGGAAGCGGCAAAAGGGCGTTGTTGGTATGCGTAATCGGCACCCTGAACGGAATTGAGGGGGTGCTCTCCACGCGCGTGACGGTGGACGGCAGCGACGCGACGAGCAGGATAATAGGCATGATAAAGAGGTCAAGATTCAGAGAACAGGTGAGAGTCCTGGCATTCAACGGAATAGCGCTGGCAGGGCTGAACATACTCAACATTAGGAGGCTTGGCAAAGAGCTTGATGTCGGTGTGTTGGTCATAACAAGGCACAGGCCAAGGCCTTCGCTGCTCATGAAGGCGCTAAAGGCGCTTGAGAGGGACACAGGCGCAGAGATAAAGGAGAGGGCGGCGCTGCTTGAATCGCAGAAGAAGAGTGCAGCCATAGACGGTTTTTACGTGCAAAGCCATATGGATAAGTTAGAAACAAGACGTATCTTGAAAACAACCATGAGCTTACTTAGGCTGTCACACATCATTGCTAGCGGCGTATCGAAAGGGGAGTCTAAAGGAAGGGTGTGACATCCTCTCACGACTGAAGTCGTGGACTTTCAAGTTCCTTTTTCTGTTGTACAGGTCTGCCATGCAGGAAGAGGACTCTGATCAGGTTCGGTCTTGAATGAGGTGCGCTATTTCTTGCTTATGTGTCTTATTGCAAGATCGCAGAGGTCAACAACCTCTTTCGATGCCTTGATGTACTTCTTCGCTTTTTCCTCTACGTCTATGCTTGCATTCATCTCGAATATGTATCCTACAAGAGGCCTGATCTCCAACAAATCGTTATAGGTATCAAGTACGAATGCCTCTTTGTCCCTAAATTCCTTAGGCAAAGCGCTCCTCCTTTCCTCGAACACTGCCTTCAGGCTGTTCATCACGTTGTGGAGCTTGGGGACGTTTATCCCGAATTCCATCAGCAGCGCCTTGAGCGCGATTTCAACAGCCATCTCCATGCTGTACAATGCAGTTGTGTATATTCTGCCCTTCATTGTAACATCTGCAGTATTAAGCCAGACCTTTGCGTTATCTATCGCGGTTATATCTGCCATCTGAGCACCTCATATGGCTTGAACTCCCTGCTGTGCTTTATCTTGCGCATGTCGTTGAGGAAATCGGTAAGGACATTGTCGCGCTCGAAGAGCGCTATGCCGTAATCTAGGAAGTCAAGGTATATTGGCCTGAACTTCTTGAGATCCTCGCTCTCCAGGACAATGGGACTTATGAACGTGGGCAGCTGTCTGGAAATCAGCGTGCGCTCCTTATCACGCAGTTTTTTCTTTGCGTCATGTACCTCGTCCATCACTTTCCCTGCGTATTTCCTGGAGGATACCACCACAAGTAGGTCTATATCGCTGTACCTGTTATAGTCCGCGCCCTTTGCAACAGATCCGAAAAGTAGTATCCCGAGTACATATTCTTTGCCTTCAAGAATGCCGCAGAAGGATTTTATGTAGTCTCTAATAGCGTCATCCATCTCCATCAAATCTATGTTCTTGCTGAAAACCTCGTTGAAAAGGTCACCGAAACTCAGCTTTTGATGGAGCTTTTCAGACAGCCTTCTTTTTGCAGAGCTGACCCTGTTGTATGCATCGGTGTTCAGCAGAATTGTCTTGTACGGCATATAATATATACATATCAAAACATATATAAATATATCTGTATATTAAGAGCGGGAAGTTGAAAAATAGATAATTGGCGAAGCTAACAGCGACTTTGAGCAAAGAAGTTTATTCTGAAATGCGCAAGTAGTGATGACCTATCCGTGACCTAAAGGCCGTGGTACCCTTGTAGTTACATTGCAAGTTGCATCTGGACGCCTGAGATCCCTGCCTCCTGATGCAGTTCTTTATCGTTTCCTCATTTGCAGGGCCAACACCGCCGTTGCTGTATCCTACAGGCTAGAAGTTTCCTTTGGAATATTACAACGATGTCAAGGCGTTTCTTTGAAGACAATGCATGATGAATATCCTTTCAGCAACTGTATAACCTGTGCGATTGAGAGTGTGTTTGGAATATCGACTCTTCATATGCACATGCGCAATAGTCCTCACCAAATGCAAGTTCTTTTGTGTCCATCCTGCAGTTCTCCGTCTCTTCGGATATCGCACGCGGTATTATTTCTGCCGTCTTTGAGTTTCTTAACATTTTGCAACGGTATTCCGTTACGAAAATCACATGCTGCCAGTTGTGCTGATGGGCAGAGCCCTTGGCCGGCGGGTTTATATTTTTCCATTCGTTCCTCTCCGTATACTCACGTTTCTGCGGTCCGACGGCAGCATTGATTGCATATCAATAAGAAGGACCAGAAAACTACGAGCTTTTTTACCCGACCTGCCTGAAGGCAGGGATTTCAAAGTTTCATTCATCCGACTTTGAGCGCAAGCGTGCCGACCGTTGTGTAATTGAACCCTGTGGCGAGGTCCGTGTAGCTAACAAGCAAGTAGCCATTGTATAGCGTACCGCTTGCCGCAGAGAACACCGCGCCGTTCCGCCAGCACGTTATGCTGAATGTAGCGTTCTGGCCTGACGCCACGTAAACCTGTGGAGTCAATGTCGTTGCATGTATCAGCGATTGGTTGCCATCGCACGCTACCTTAGTTATGTTTATCGGGTCAGGCGTATCCTGGGATATGCGCACATGCATGCTGCCGTTCGATGCCAGCGTCGCGCTCATGCATGAGAATGAGCCTGTCATTATGCATGTGTTTGGGGTGATGGAGCTCGTGTTGAAAACACCGAGCGTGTACAGCGCCGCCAACGCTATCGCAATTACCAGTACAACCCAGCCGTAGGTTATCAGGTATTCGAGAGCCGTCTGCGACCTTGTCCGCGGCTGCAAGGCAAACCACCTATAATGACGCTCTGCTAACATACTTAAAGCTTGCCTGCTGTGGGGCATCATGGCACCACGTAATAGAGCCTCTGCTGATTCTTGAGTGCTATGTACATCTGGTTGAACCCTGCAGTGCCATATGGGGGTTGCACTACAGGTTCGGCAACAAGGTGCATGTCTGGGCAGTACGCGCTTGTGTCATTTATGTACGGCCACTGCGGTGCATATCCTTTGGTGACGTTCGGGAGCACCACGTAGCTGCCAGCAGCAAAATACGTACAGTTCGATATCCAGTCAAGCATCTGGAGGTTCAGCTGGCTGCTGTCATGCAGATATACTATCAGGTCAGGCCAGTCCACAGACGGGTAATACACAGTTGTTATCCCTCCAGTGTGCTGTATTATCCCTGCCAGTGCATGCAGGGAGTAATACTCTGTGTATATGTAACTGTGCCACTCTATGTTGGCCGGTATTGAAGTGATGATTAGGAATGCTACAGCCGCGATGGCCAGCGATATCCTTATTTTCCGCTTGGTTAGGCCCTTCGCGCCGTGCCCCTTTCCGCTTACAAAACGGGAGAGGGCTACCGCTATCAAAACGCTGGTCGGCACCGCGAGCGCGGTCAGGTACCTTACATCCCTGAAAATCAGTATGTACCTGAAGGGCGAGAGCGTCCCGCCCTGCGGGGCGAACTGCAGGAACAGGAAGCCTACCGCTAGCCACATGAGCGGGTAGTATAGGCGCCTATCCCATCTTATCGTCAGGTATATTGCCGCTGCAAGTGCAGCGTAGAAGTAGAAGCCTGCAATCATTGCTTGACTATAAAGCTGCTGCCATACGGACCACAGCGTTATGTTGCCGTGCAAAATCCCTCCTACAATCGCCTGCATCGCAGAGTACTCGAACATCTGTCCGGGGTAATAATGCATATACCATCCGAATAGGTCGTTTTTGGATCCGTTTGCATAGACAATCGGGGCGCCTATTATGCCATACGCGGTGTCCGTCATGGTTAGATTGGAGTAATACGCGCCGTTCAACGTCGCAATCGAGATGGGATTCCCAGACACGGAGTAGCTGAACGCCAGCACGACGGCAGCTGCAACAGCCGCGCCTGCAAGCACATACAGCACGAGCTTGAGCTCGATCTTCTTCCTTGCCAGCTCCAGTACAAGATAGAGGGCAAGCGCAGCTGCGGCTATAAGCGCGATAGGTATCGTCAGCTGCGCAGCAACCACGAACACCCCGGCCGCAAACATCCACGCCTTTGAGCCCCG
>JAJZXZ010000021.1 GCA_021806185.1 Microcaldota archaeon
CTTCGTAACATCCTTCGGGTTGGAGAGCCTTATGTAATCGCTTATCATCACGTTCGATATGTCTACTGTCGGCTTAGTCCCGAAGTAGTTTCCCTTGTAGCCAGCAGAGTATATGTGCGGCAGGAACCCGACATGGTCAAGGTGTGCGTGCGAGATGAATATACCGTCTATCGACCTGAGCTGGTCATCGCCGAGCTGCGGGTACTCTATCTTCTCGCCCAGCTTGACCCCTGAATCGAGTATTATGTTGGTGCTATTGGTGCTGAGCATTATGCAGCTCCTGCCGACCTCGCCAGCACCGCCGAAAAATGATATTTTCATCGTAAACACTATGCGCTTTCGGGCGGCTTTTGCGCCTTGCCGTCCTTCTTCTTTATTATGACTATGTCCTCGAGGTTGACCTCCTGCTGCTTAGGCGCAGGCCTATGCTCTCCGTGTTGCTGCGCCGTTCGCGGCCTTCGTCCATGTATGCCGAGCGCCTTCCTCACTGCGGAGTACAGCTCGTCAAGCTTCGCATCCGTCTCCATTATCGATTTGATGATGTCGTTGAGCGCGCTTTGGTAGACCTCTATGTCCTTGCTGACCAGGCTCATCTTCCTCTTGAACCTCTCGTGCTTGAGCGCCATCTCTATCTGGGCGTTGACCTCGCTTATCTTTCTGGCTATGCTCTTCTCCTGCGCCAGTGATAGGGACTCCGTAGCAATCTTGAACTCCATCGAGTGTCTGAGCCTTTTGAGCTTGGATAGCGCCTCTATGCCCTGCCTATCGCCCCTCTGCCGCTCTATCTCCGATAGCTTTGCAAGCGCATCCTGCTCGCTCTTCTTGTAGTTCAGCTTGTACTGGCTCTCCCTCATCTTCGCCATCTGCGAGGCCCTCTGCTTCTTGAGCAACTCTATCTGCATGCCGAGCTCCTGCACTTTCGGATCTGCCGAGCTCTTGATCATGTTGTTTAACGTGCTGCCGCCTTGCTGCGTCTGGCTTAGCCCTCCATGCTGCGCATTTGCCGTATTATTTTCATTTTCTGCCAGCGAATCGCCTTTGCGCTGCTTCATCAGTCAAGTACAAGGAACCGTTGCCTGAGATTACATCTTTGTATACATTTAATAACGTATCTGTGACGTTCCTTATCGAGTAGAGCTCGGCGGTCTTGACCGTTTCCTTGTAGGCATTCGTGTCGCCAAGCACCTTCTCTATCGCTCTTGCTAGGGAGCGTGCGTCTCCAGGCGCGAACGTCTCCCCGTTGCGCCCTTTCCGAACTATCTCTTTTATGGCGAGGTGGCTCGGCCCGATTATCGGCTTGCCAGAAGCCAGCGCCTCGAGGAGCACTATCCCCTGCGTCTCGAACGTAGACGCTGTGCAGAGCAGGTCTGCGGCTGCGTAATACTTGGGCAGCTCCTCATGGCTTACAAAGCCGGTGAACCTCACATTCCCCTGCAGCTTGTAATTTATCGCCATGTGCTGGTAGTGGTGCGCTGCCGGCCCGGTGCCTACAAATACGAACCTGATGTCATGCCTATCCAGCATGCGCGCCGCCTTGAGTATCACGTCTATCCTCTTCTCGCGGCTCATCCTGCCAACATAAAGAACGACCTTTTGCCTCCTGCCGTCCGTAATCCTTTTCCTGACCGCAACGCCGCTGTTCCTCGGGTTGAACCTCATTGTGTCCACGCCGTTCGGCACAGTAACGGTGTTGGTGATCCCATATCTGTTCAGTATCTTCTCGGTCGACCTGCTTGGCGCTATCACCACGTTGCACCTCCTGAAGAAGAATCTTGCGTACGGCCATGCGGTCCTCATCATCACCCGCTGGGCTATCTGCGATCCGGCGTACTGCTCTACTACGCTCTTGTGCGTGAAGAACGTGTGGAAGGTGCCCACTATTGGTATTTTGTTTATCTTCGCCATCGCCAGCGCAGAAAGGCCCATCATGAACGGCGTGTGAGCGTGTATTATGTCTGGCTTTATGCTGTTGAGCTTTTGCGAGGTGAGGAAGGGAAAGAGCGCGAGCCTGTACTGCGGGTATGTCTTGAACCTCACCCCGTGCACCGCGTAGGTGTTCTTGCCTATCTCAGTAATGGGCTTGGCGATGCTGTGGCCGCTGGTGAAGACGTAGACCTTGTGGCCCCTCCGCTCAAGCTCCTCCTTCGCATTAAGTATCGAAGTTACTACGCCGTCAACCGCAGGAAGGTACGTGTCAGTATAAAACGCTATCTTCAAAGAATCCATGTAAAACCCTGTTCCGCGAAAGGCCCGGTCAATCTATTACTATAGCTTCCCCGCCCGCAGCCTTTATCTTCTCCACGGCTGCCTTAGAAAACCCAGCGGCCTTTATCTTTATTGGCGCGCTCAGCGTACCGTTGCTCAGCACCTTGCAATTGCGCAGCTCTATCTCCGCGCCGCCTTTCTCCTTGACCATGCCGCTTATCTGCATTAGGTTGATCTCCTCCAGCCTCTTCAGGCCCCACGGGTGGAAGCCGCGCTTGTGCATCTGCTCCCTGCCCTTTGATGTCATGTAGGTGAACTTGTGCTTCCTGCTTCCCGCCCTGCCGACGCCGCCGCGGTCGCCAGCGCCTCTCGCATTCTTTATGTTGCCTACCCCCCAGCGCCTTGTGCCGAGGTACTTGCGGTTGCGCTTCTGCTTCCTTACTACCATCACTTCACCATTCTCCGTATGAGCTGGTTGATCTCAGGGCCCATGTACCCGAGTGCACCGCCCTGCTTCACATTCCTCTTTATGCTCCTGTAGCCCCGTCTTGGAGGGTGCAGCCTGAAAGGCATGCTCTTCCTCAGCTCCTTCATGTCATACCTGCCTTCGAGTATCTCCTTCGGATCGGCCTTTATGCCGTACTTATTGACCAGCTTGCCGAGAGACTGCTCATTTATCTCACCGTAGGTTATGTAGTCGCTGCATTCCTTGATCATGCCGGTGTAAGAATCATCCATCTTTATCAGCACGCAGTTGTTCACCCTCCTAAGCCTGAGCCTGGATAGCGTCTCGGCGATGCTGCGCCTCACGTTGACGCGGCCACGCACTCTGATTGCTGCGATTATCTTATTGTCAAGCTCATTCGGCATAAAAACACGACTGCTGCAATGCCTTTATTGGTTATATAGCTGCAACGAGTATTTTAAAGGTATCTCTCAAGTCCTCTCTTCCTATCTTTTATGCTCCACAAGCCCTATGAATTGCTATACTGCGTTGGAAGCGGCCGTATCCACAACTCGGTGCTCAGCCTTTGTATACCAATGCGAGTATGCTGCCTACCAGGCCGAGTATGAAGCCGAGTATGAAGCCGCCGCCGCTGCCAAGGCTGATTATTGAGAACACAAGCCCTATCACGCCCCAGGTCTTGATAGCCCTGGTCTTGGTGTACGCCATCACGCTCGATAGTATCATGATTATGCCGCTGATTATGCCGAGAGCGCCTAACGCTATGGCGATCGTTCCAGCTGCGCCGAAAAAGTTGCTGGCTACTACAGAGCCGCTTGATGCTGTCGCGCCAAGAGACTGGGACACCAAACCCACAGATAGCACTGATACTCCTCCAACAAGCACTATTATCCCTCCTACCAGCAGCAGTATGAATGCTGCAGTTGGCTTCGATTCCGCCATCCTTACACCCGGTACATCTTACTGATACAATTTAAAAGCCTTTATGTAGCGGGCATTTTTGGTGAAAAGCCAAAACTTCCACTAGTCATCGCTTTGGCTCACATTTTTAAGTTATCGTATTGGTCTTTACACGGCACTTGGCGATGGATGTGTACTACAGCGAACATGCAAGGATAAAAAGGGTGGAGAGGCTACTCGAGAAGCTGGCTTACATATCAGTGGCATTCGATTTCATACTCGCGGCTGCGTCCTTTCTTGTGATAAGGAGAGCGGCATTCTCTGCGCTCATGCTTACAATAAGCAGCGATCTGATAATGGTGGAGATGGGAGTGATGGCGCTGCTTTTCGTAACGCTGGTAGCGATGAAGCACTACAGCAACGTAATTGCGGCGCTGGAGCAGGCAAGGTTCAGGGGCAGGCATACGAAAGTAAGCGCGGTTTTTGGCATAAGATAAAACGGGTGGCACAGAAGGTTCTTATTCTGTTCGCATGCAATACATGGTCTGTGATTACATGGCGGTAAGCGGTATTGCTGCACAGGAAACCGGAAGGCAGAGGAAAATAGACGAGCTTGTCGACAGATTCCAGGATATGGCAGCCAGCCACAACAGTGAGCAGCGCAACGCGCTTCACCTGTATTTCCTGAGTTTGGACATAGACCATTCGGTGCCTGATTATCCGATAACGAACGGCATACGGCCGGTAGGCGAGGAAGATCTTGCGCATGTAAGGCAGGCGCTCGAGAGGGCGGGCGCCAGCACTTTGGATATGCTCTATGCAGCTACAAGCACTCCCAGACCCATTGAAAGACGTTCCGAGGGAAATGCGCTAAAGGCAAGCCCCGTATAATCTAGAGCATGCTCTATCTTGCACGCTTGCATTTGATTGCTAGCTGCATGCTGTGGCGAAACTTGAGCATATGTGAAGGCCGGATATCATTCTATTGCCGCTACTTTCATAACGAACTGCCGTACCTCGCAAGCACCTCCAGGGCGATGTGCCTCACAATCGGCAGCGTATCCAGATCTTTTATCTCATTAGAGGTAAACCACCTTGCCTCATCGCTTTCCTTTTTGGCGCTTATCGATCCTCCCTTTACTCTTGCGATATAAATAAGGTCAAAGTGTACGTGGTGGCTCCCTGTCTTGTATCGGATGTCCTCATATGTTATGGTGAATGGCGTGCCGATCGTGCGTGAATCTCCATCTGCATACTTGATGGCATCGTCGGAGAGCAGCTCCACGTCAAGCCCCGTCTCCTCCTTTGTTTCGCGCAGCGCGGCTTCGTCAGGGAATTCACCCTCCTCGATGTGGCCTCCTGGCGGCAGCCATCCTCCTATCTTAGAGTGGTTGAGCAGGAGCAATTTACCCTTGTCTATCACCAGGCAGCCTGCAACTATACATTTCCTTGTCATCTGATCACACGCTCTTCGCTACGCCATTCCTGGGGCATAAATCTTTCAGCACGCATTTGCTGCATATCGGAACAGGAGCCTTGCACACCGCCCTGCCATGGAACTTCAGCAGGTACGCAACCTTCCCCCAGTCCCTCTTGTCTACAAGCCTCATCAGATCCGCCTCTATCTCATCGGGCTTCCTGCTGGCGGTGAGGCCAAGCCTGTATGAAACGCGGATAACGTGCGTGTCTGCCGGTATGCCTTCCGCGATGCCGAATGCGTTTATCAGTATCGTATTTGCTGACTTTCTGCCTATGCCAGGAAGCTCGACGAGCTTGTCGAGGTCGCTTGGGACCTTGCCGTCATACTTCCGCTCCAGCTCCTTGCACGCGTTTATTATGCTCCTTGCCTTGTTGCCGGCGAAAAGTATTCCGTGCAGGTACTTGAGGATGTCTTCCGGTTTTGCCGAGGCGTAGTCCTTCGCCGTCCTATAGCGCTTGAATATCTCAGCGGTGCACGAGTTGACCGTCTCGTCCTTTGACCTTGCAGCGAGGATTATCGCGACCATCATCTCAAGCGGGTTTGAGAAGTTGAGTATCTCCCTCGCATCGGGGTATTCCTTCTTAAGGGTGCTTATCGCTCTCTGGACTGCCGCTTTGTCAAGAAGCTTCACCCCAGCCATAAAGCTATGAAGGGCTATAAATATTTAGCAATATCTTATTCTAGCGATGGAATGAGCGGGGCCGAGAAAAGCATTGCGCTTGTGCTGCGCAGGCTGAAGAAGAGATATCCTGGCGAGATGCGCACATCCCTAGCCCATTCGAGCCCGTGGGAGCTGCTCGTTGCGACGATGCTTTCAGCGCAGACAACCGACGCGCAGGTCGACAAGGCAACCCCTGCGCTTTTCAAGAAGTTTCCAAACCCGAAGAGCATGGCAAAGCTGAGGCCGAAGCATCTCTATCCGTACGTGAAGACCCTGGGCTTCTACAGAGTTAAGGCCAAGCACATGGTTGGAACCGCAAAGATGCTGCACGAACATTTTCATGACAAGATACCGAACACCATAGCGGAACTCACAATGCTACCTGGCGTAGGCAGGAAGACCGCCAATGTAGTTATATCGAATGCATTCAACGTCAACGAGGGCATGGCGATCGACACGCACTGCATCACAGTAGCAAACAGGCTCTTCCTTTACAACACCACCAACCCGGTAAAGATAGAGGAACGCCTGATGAGGATAGTTCCAAAGAAAGACTGGAGGAACCTGACGCACCTGTTTATAGCGCTTGGCAGGGACGTATGCACCGCAAGGAAGAAGTATTGCGAGGAGTGTGTTCTGAAGGATATTTGCCCTTCGAGTACAGTGAGGAAATGACAGAGGTATTAT
>JAJZXZ010000022.1 GCA_021806185.1 Microcaldota archaeon
GTGAGGAGTACGCATACGTGCTTGACTTCATGTCTACTGGGAAGTCCTTTTCTACAAGGTCCGACCCGATGGCGCAGCTTAACGGGGAGGAGTGGTTCACCCTCTTGGAGGTTACGCCAAAGCCTGGCGTAACCATGTCGCTCGGCGAGAGGGTCTATATAGGCAGAGAAGAGCGCGACAAGGTTGCGCTTATAAAGGCGAGGATATCGTACGGGGACCTTACACAGACGGCTAAGAACGGCCTGCAGAAGGTCATATTGCAGATAATGGACGCTAACGAGAAGAGATTCGTAGATGTGTTCAACAACGCCGGGCCGCTGAACATAAGGCAGCATTCGCTCGAGCTGCTTCCTGGTGTAGGGAAGAAGCATCTCGCAGCGATACTCAAGGCAAGGGAGGAGAAGAGGTTCGAGAGCTTCGACGACATAAACAAGCGCGTGTCTCTGCTGCAGGAGCCGAGGAAGCTGATAATAGAACGCATAATGCTGGAGCTGCAGGGCAACGAGCGCTTCTACATGTTCACGAAGCCATATGTGAAGAGAGAGGGCAGGTACTAGGCCTTATCAAGATGCAGCGACGGCACTATGAGCGTGCGTTCTGCATTCATTATCCTGACCTTCACCACATAAGCGGATCCCCTTTTTTCCACCACAGTGCCGGTCCTACCCTTATACCTTGGATGGGGTATGTTGTGCATGCCGCCCTTCGGCACTATGTACACCTTATCGCCTATTGAGAACTGCTTTATTATTGCGTTCGTATTTAGCGTCGACGGCTTGTGATGCCTTGCCAGATGCCTCGTTTTTCCTACAAGGAGTCCCTGAGACCTTTTTGACATAAACTCACATCTAGGCTCATTTGCCGTGAATGTATTTATACCTTTAGATAGAACTTATCCTGCATTACATGACCGGACATGCCCCAAAAAGACCAGTTGTACTCAAACCCACCTATACTATAGTCAACATAGTGGCGAACACTGCGCTCAATACCGACTTGGACTTATACGGGCTCGCAAAACTCTCGAGGGACGTCGACTACGAGCCGGAGCAGTTCCCAGGCGCCATACTCAAGGTGCATGACCCAAAAGCCGCCCTGCTCCTCTTCAAGAACGGCAAGATCATATGCACAGGGGCGAGGACAACGGCAGATGTCAGGAAAGCGATAAACCACGCAATTGACCTAATAAAGAGATACAAGAACGGCGCAAGGGGCAGGTAGCCTTTTATAGAATATGCGGTTAACTACGTCATTTATCTAAATAAATGGTACAATCCGTAAGATTTAAATATACTACTGAGCGAATACACTACATCTTGTTTCAGACAATACATTATGCGTATTCTGCAACAACCCTATTCTCATCCACCCGTGGCGTATGCATTGCATACGCCCGACCATTAACCGTTGAGCGCGAGCTCAATCCACTAAACAAATTGACCTATTTCTGCGCAAAAACAAGATATCCAGTATGCCATACCCCTTTTGTCGACGGCCTCACACCCTGCGCCCTGACCAGGATATCGCGCACTATTGTCTCTACCGTAAGTATGTTGCAAAACTTCAGCTTCTCGAGCGTCTCTACGAACTTCCTCACCTGCTCGGTGTGGGGCAGGTAGCCGACTACATGGCCGCCAGCCTTTAGAGCCTTCTTTGCATTCCTTAGAGCTTTGTCTGAATCGGGCATGTCGAGCGTTACGAGGTCTACGTCGCTCTCGTCTATGCCTTTCGTCACGTCACCCTTCTTTATTGTAAGGTTGCCAAGCCCCTCAATCTCCTTGTTCCTTTCGGCTATTCTGAGGAACTCATCGCGGTTATCGTATGTGGTCACCGCCTTTGCTATTCTTGCAAGGGCTATCGCGAGCCAGCCGCTGCCGGTGCCAGCGTCTACGCACGTGCTCTCCTTGCCTATGCCGGTATATGCTATTATCATGCCTATATCCTTCGGTAGGATCACCTGCGGGCCGCGCTTAAGCCTTTTGAAGTGCTGCGGCACAAGCACATCGTTAGATTCCTTCATCTTTTTTCACCGTCGTTCCCTTTGCACGTTTTGCCACGCGCTTTACCGTTTTCTTCTGCTTCTTCGGCTTTGCCTCCTTCTCGGCGTGTATCACCTCTACCTTCTTTGGCTCACCGAAAGGCGACCAGTCTTTCTTTGTTATGCACTGCGGGTCTAGATCCATCTCGAACGGACGCCTGCCCTTCCTTATCACCTTTATTATAGGAGTATGGCAGTGCTCGCACGTCCTTCCTGTTGGTTGTATCAGCGAGTTCTGCGGCAGCGAGTACGTGTTTGTACATTTTGGGTAATTGGCGCAGGCGGCGAACGTCTTTCCGGCCCTCGACCTTCTTATAACAAGGTCGCCGCCATCCTTCGGGCATTTGCCCAGTATCATGCTCTGGTACTGCGCCTTCTTCATCTCGGCAGCTATCTTGTCCTTGTGCTCGTCGAAGCTCTTAAGAGCTTGGAGGAGCATCTCCTTGCCCTCATCCAACACTTCCGATTCGGTCTTCTTGCCGGCAGCTATGCTCTCCATGTCCTCCTCGAGCCTCCTTGTCGTCGTCTCGTCGACTATCATCCTGGCGCTCTTCTCCAGGGCTTCATACACGCTCATGCCGAACTTTGTGACCGTTATGCTGGTGCCCTCCAAGTAGCCGCGCTTGAACAGAGTATCTATTATGGCGGCGCGTGTTGCTTTCGTACCGAGGTTTCTCTTCTCAAGCTCGGATATCAGCGTCGCTTTAGAGTACCTCTTTGGAGGCTGCGTCTGCATCTCATTCATATCAACTTTGCTCGATTGCACACGCGCTCCTTTGCTGAATCGTGGCAGCTCCTTCTCCTCCAGCTTCGTGTAGTCGTAGAACTCGAGCCAGCCCTTGCTGATCACCCTAGCCCCATTTGCCGCGTATTTCTCTCCGCCGAAATCGGCCACGACCCTCACCCTCGCTACCGTAGCCGGATCGGCAAACAGCGAGAGGAACCTCTTCGCTATCAGGTCGTACAGCCTGCTTTCCTCCTGGGTCAGGCCCGTGGGCGTTACGCCAGTAGGAAATATTGAGGGGTGCGCCTCATCAGTCTTCGCGCCTTCCTTGGGGGTGAACCTCTTCTGCTTTATAAGCTTATTTGCAAGATCAGCGTACTTCGGATCCTTCGCCATGTCCGATATTATCCTCTGCAACCCCAGGGTCGGCGGCAGCTTCTGCGACGACGTCCTCGGGTACGATATGAACGACCTTTCGTAGAGGGACTGCGCTACGGCGAGGGTCCTTGTCGGATCCATCCTAAGCGCACGGTTAGCTTCCATCTGCAGGCCGGTAAGGTCGAACGGCGGGTATGGATTCACCTTGCGCTCTGTCGATTCGACGCTCTCTATCGCCCCGCTTGATGAATGCTGCCGGGTTTTCTCATATGAAGACTTTGCGGCCTCTTTGCTGAAGATGTCGCCCTTTGTGTTAGAGAACTCCGTGCCGCTTATCATCGCGGTTATCCTCCAGAACGGCTTTGGCACGAACTTGGCTATGCTGATCTCGTGCCTTGCGAGCAGTGCCAGGCTTGGCCCTTGCACCCTGCCTATGCTCAGCGGCTTTCCACCGAAGCTCCTGCCGGAGAGCGCGTGGGTGAGCGCCCTGCTCAGATTTATCCCCCAGAGCCAGTCCAGCATATGGCGCACCTCGCCCGCCTGGAAGTTATGAATGTCAAGCGGGGTCAGGTGCCTATAGGCGTCAAGCAGGTCGTCGGTCGTGGTGGTCGAGAACTTCATGCGTTTCGCCCGCTCATCCAGCCTTCCCCTATTCAGGAACTTTATTATGTTGGTGCCTATCACCGTGCCTTCCGTGTCGTAGTCGCACGCGTTTATGAACTTGTCGCATCTTTTTGAGAGGTATACGAGAGCGTCCAGATACTTTTTGGTGTATTCGGAGAACGAGCTGACCGCATACGACGGCGCCCACTCTATCTCAATGACTGGGTAGCCTCTCGTCTTGTCCTTCTGCCTTATCGTGAACAGGTGACCTACCGCAGCCGCTACATATGTGCTCTCCTTCGCCCCTTTTATCTCGTAGTAGCTGATCCTCTCGTCGGTTTGCCTCTGCTCCTGCTTCCCATTGCCGAGCGCAGACGCTATGCGAAGCGCAACGCTAGGCTTCTCTGCTATTATCAAAGTGTCCATCGCTTCACTTCCTTCTGCGCCTTCTTGCAGAGCGCATCGGCCGCGGCCGCTGCGAAGCATACGCTGCGCGGTTAGCTTCCATCTTGGAGATCGCCCATGCATTCAGGAAACCTGCAGCTAGGGCGACCACCACTACGATGTAGAAGACCGTCCCCGCACCATACTTTATAAATACGATTAGCGCAATTATAAAAAGCACAACCGTGATGGCCGAGAGCAGGAATGCGGGCATTTGCAGCCTGTCAATCAACATGAAGCACCAATTGGTAGTTTGATGAATATCTATCTAGTCATATTTATAACACTTCTTGCAGCGCTGATAGCCTCTTTCTCCCAGACGCTCTACAAAAAGGCGATGACGAGGCAGCTCAACGGAATACGCGATGTGCTTAGGATGGCGACTAAAAAGCTGGTACTTCTCGGCCTCGGTGGCTACGTGGTAAGCCTGGTGGTGTACCTTTTCGCACTCTCCAAGGCGCCGCTCTCCGTCGTCTACCCGACTTTCGCGAGCACCTTCATATTCATAACCATCATGTCTGTGCTGATACTCAAGGAGAGGGTAGGGCCAAAGCGCGTCTTGGGGATGGCGGTGATATTCGCAGGCATACTGATAGTTGCTGCAACTTTGTGATTCAATGGATGGTGGCAAAAGGAGGAACCTGACGCTCCTTGGGGGTTCGACGTTCTTCGCTGCGGTAGGCCAGCTCCTGTTCAAGTATTCTTTCACAAGCAGCTTCGTGGCCGGATGGCTTGCCCTTGGCGTGGTCGCTTATGGGGTATCCACAGTGGCCTATTTCTACGTCCTCAGCAGGGTGCACCTCTCGTGGGCGTACGGCATAGGCGGCTTGAGCTACATCTTCACAACCGTGTTAGCCTATCTCGTACTGATGGAGGATATACCTCTGCTCAGGTGGGTCGGCGTCATAGTGATAACGATAGGGGTTATCCTAATAGGGACAAGCTGATCAGTGCAGCTCCAGCTTCTTTACCTCCACCTTGCTCATCGATGTTATGTGGGATACCTTTGAGGCCATCTCCGCCTGCATTCTGCCCTCTATCACCGCTGACGTTATCGCATCTGCTGCATTCTCCTTAGCATAAGCTTCCACGAAGTCGGTTATCTCCTTCCTTATTCCCTTCAGCTTCGTGTGCGCGGTCCTTTCCCTCGTTATAGCGACTATCTTCAGGACCATCCTCGCACCGTCCTTTGACGTGACCGGCGCTATTATCGACACTACGCTCCGGTATCTCCTTATAAGCGACCGTATGTAGCTGTGCGGCTGCTCTATTGAGATCAGCTGCGTGCGGACAGCGTCCCCGTTCACGCTTATTGCCCTGACCACAGCGTTGCTGAACGAGTTCTGCGGGTTGTGGGTCAGCTGCTCAAGGCTCACCCTCAGCTTCCTGCCGACAACCATTTTCTCGTCATCGGCCGGCATCTCGCATATCGTCTCCTCATTGAAGAGCTTCGGAGCCTGCACCCTGAACCAGTGCTTCATGCGCCACTTGTCTGCAGTTCTTTGCAATGCCATTGTCACGCCCTCCCTTTGATCAGGAGCTCTGCAGTCTGCGGGTCATATCTCCAGTCCTTTGGCAGCCTGCCTTCGCGTTTGTAATACTTCGTAAGCCTCCATATTTTAGATTCGACCCTGCTGAGCCTCGTCATGCTGTGGGTATCCCTCTTGTTGGCGGCGAGGTGCGCCCTCATCCCGACCGCTTTCTTTATGAGTTGCAGCATATCGGACGGCACCTCTCCGGCGAGCTTCTTCTCTTCAAGTATCTGCAGCATGCTCTTTCCGGTTGCCTTCTTTATATAGGGGACTTTGTGCTCCCTTTTCATTGTCTCGCCGATTAGCGCCGGGTCCATCCCCTGCCTGGAATACGAAGCTATAGTGTCCTCTATCTGCTCCTTCGTCATCTCGCCATCGTAGCTGGCGCTCTCGAAAAGCGGCTTTAACGACGCCGATTTGCCTTTCTTTTTAGTGTGCATTCTTGCCATTGATTCACTCATGTCTTTATAGAGGCCGTGAGCTCCTTTCCCTTGCTTACTTTTATGCTGCGCGCCTTTAGAATAAGCTTGAGCTCATCCTGTGATGCTACCACAGCAGAATAGTATTCTCCAGGAACATTTATATTTATTGATGCTATCTCCTTGTTCAGCGC
>JAJZXZ010000023.1 GCA_021806185.1 Microcaldota archaeon
TTATGCATGGTAGCCAGGGCGTTCGGCGCTTCGCACATAATGTTCTGCCCCACAGACCGCGGGGCGATGGACAGGCTTGCGAGGAGGTGCCGCTCCCTCAACAGGGACTGGGGAGGAACGTTCGGATTAGGATTCACGGACGACTGGAAGAGATATGTAAACGAGAAGAAGAATTACCTGAAGGTCTATCTCACGAGATACGGACTGCCAATGAGGAAGATAGGCTACCAGGTAAGGACCTACAAGAACGTGCTTGTGATAGTGAGCGAGAATGAGTCGACGAAGCAGCTATACAAGGCAACTGACTTCAACATCAGCATAACCACACAGCCGCACTCATGCGCCTCTTCTGTAGCTGTATTCCTGCATGACTTCTACCAGGGGAGGGAGCTCGCCATGCATTTCGAGAATGCGAGGTACAAGATCAGCCCAGAGCAGCACGGCATAAGGGTGGAGAGGGAGAGATTACACTGACCAGTATTTCTTTGTGCGTATGAACTGCCTCTGCGCCTCTATCAGGTCCTTGTAGAAGAGCATTGGGTCTTCCCTGTGCATCAGCAGCGCCCTTGCGGCGCTTGATGGGCCTATGCCGTATGTCGAAAGCGCAAGCGCTGCTTTTCCGCCATATGAGCTGAACAGTCCCGCCTCTTTCATTATCTCCCCCAGAACCTGCCTCTCCTCCTTCGAGAGCCTCCTGCCCGATATGCGCTTCTTGACTACCTGCGAATGCGCATCAGAGTACCTGCAGAGCATCACGCTGCTGCACGAAGGGCACTTTATCTCGTTGAGCCATTTCAGCTCATCGATTCTCCGCGTAAAAGAAAAACCGCAATATGTGCACAGCAGTCGTATGTCTTTCTTGAGGAGGAACTCGGAGAACGACTCCAAAAGCGCCTTGCTAGGGGCTATCGGCGCCATCAGCTCCCTTGTGTAGTACGCTGCATTGAGTATCTCGTAAGCAATCGGGGATACGCTGCTTTCGAAGAGCTCGACCACTTTTATCTTTCCGTTTTGGACTCCTCTTATGAGCTCCTTCAGGTTTTCAAGGTCGAAGCCTGACATTATCTCGTTTATCGTCTCCGTGTACACTGGCGTATCCTTCAGGACCTTGACTATGCGCTTAGCGAGCGACTTGGTCACTGACGCATCCCTGTCAACTACGCCAAAAAGCTTCGCCACGTTCACGAACCTGTACCTGAATAGCTCGGTGTCCTTTATCGCCGCTTCAAGGCTTTGCTCTATCGCATTCACGTTTATCCTCATCATCAGCTCGGCGACCTTCAAGCTGGATGGCGCATCCATCATCACAAAATACGGCGATGACCTGACGTTCACGCTGCGCCAGTGGAATGCGGTGACCATGTGCGCGAGCAGGCGCGAGAGCGCATCGTTGGCCAATGTGCCAAGCCCGGTGTTTATTATCACGTAGTCCTCTACCCTCTCGACCACCAACCTGTTCCTCTCATGCGTCCCGAACCTCTGTTGGGATTTCGCGAACTCAGATACCTGGCTTACTGCATAGTCCGACAGGCATCCAATCCCTTTAAGCGCATCAGTATCGCCTACAAGCGCCATGACCTCTCTTGCCACGGCATAGCTCACCGGTATGTCTTCACCGGCCCAATCCGGTATGGCTGCGTCAAGGTGCTCGCTAGGCTCGACACTCAGCCTGTCTTCATCTATGCTTATTACCTTCCACGGGAGCCCCTTCACTATGAAGACTGAGCCCTCCTCTATGTTCGCAGCCACGAACCTCTCATCTAGTGAGGATATAACGCTGTTGTCAGCCACGTTCTTCACCACGAACCTCTTGGTGTCTGGTATCACGCTGAGGTGCTCGTAGTAGTACATGCGCGTCTTAGATGTAGGCAGGACCCTGTGCCCGTCAAAGGCTACCAAACGCTGCCTATTCATG
This sequence comes from Microcaldota archaeon, assembly GCA_021806185.1. Next base: position 1,916 of record JAJZXZ010000023.1, read on the forward strand.
AAGGCCAGCAGCGGTTCCAGGTCGCTCTTCTTGAGATTGGCATAAGGCCTAGCCCTGGTGATAATGCCAAATATCGAATCTATGTCGGTTTCCTTCTTGTCTAGTGCAAGCCCGCACACCTGACTGCAAAGCACGTCAAGCGCATTCTCCCTCACCGGATAGCTCTCCACCAAGCCGGCCTTTGCATTTTTGTATATCGCAGTTGACTCTACTGCGTCTATGTTGCTGGTAGCTATTATGATCCCTTTGGATGTGCCGGTTTCTGTGTGGCCGCTCCTGCCTATCCTCTGAAGGAGTCGGAGCGCCTGCCTTGGCGAACCATACTGTATCACGAGGTCGATGTTGCCTATGTCTATGCCTAGTTCTAGCGAGCTGGTCGCTATCAGGCACCGTAGCTTGCCCTCCTTGAACTTGTCCTCCATCTTTATCCTTTCGTCGCGGTCAAGCGACCCATGGTGCACCCCTATGCCTCCGAAGCTGTGCAGCCTGTCAAGGAGCATCAGCCTGCTGCCGAGCGCCTCGACAATCTGCCTGGTGTTGGCGAAGATGAGCGACGATCTGGATTTGGCGACGCTATCTGCTATCGCTCCAAGCCTGGCTACCGATTTGTCATCGAGGCCGAACCTGTCGCCGACCTCTTTCAGCGCGCTGCTGTATCCGGAAGGCAGCTCAACCTTGAGATCGGTTTTCTTATCCGGTTTCGTCACAGCTATCTTGAACTGCCTCTTGCCGCAAACGAACGCTCCGACCACCTCCGGGTCTGAGACTGTAGCGCTGATGCCTATGCGCCTGAAATTCGGCGCCACCTCCTCGAGCCTCTCCAAGCCAAGAGACAGCTGCGCGCCCCTTTTGTTCGAGTATAGCTCATGCACCTCATCCACCACTACGTATTCGACGTTCTTCAAGTGCTGAGCAAACGACTTTGAAGGCAGTATGCTTTGCAGTGTTTCCGGAGTTGTGATTAGGAGCATCGGTGCGACTTTCGCCTGCTTCCTGCGCTCGCTCTGCAGCGTGTCGCCGTGCCTGACAGATACGCTTATCCCCATCTGCTCGCATATCCATGATATCCTTTTTATCATGTCCCTGTTCAGCGCCCTTAGCGGCGTTATATAAATCGCCTTTATCCCGGCCAACCTGGCCGCGTCTCCGAGCCTCTTTATTATAGGGAGCACAACCGCCTCTGTCTTTCCAGACCCTGTAGGAGCAACAACCACGCAGTTGTTCCCCTCTTCGATGATTGGGATCGCAGCCTTCTGTATGGCTGTGAAGCTCTTGTACTTGGAAAGGAAGATCTCGTAGACGTCCATCAGACCGCCGGATTAGCTTTGGGATTGCAGTCTCCTGTAGCGCCTCCTATGGAATATCTCATAGAGGAGCATGACGGCAATCACGATTATTATTGGGACTGAATCTATCGGGGTTATGAACGTAAGATAGACTTGGTTGCCGGCAACGGCTCTAAACGGCTCCTTCAACTGATCGTATCTCATGTACCCGCTTACGTTGCCGAACGGTACGTCCTGAAGCGTGACAGAGCCGGTAGGCCCAAGGTAAATAGTGTAACTGGTGCCGTTCTGGAAAGTGAGGTACGCACTCGCATTAAGCGAGGCTTTGAAGAGGCTTTTCGCTGATATCCGCACGTCATATACTGGAAGCTTAACCGGTATTGTCACAGACGAAGAGATGTTTGCTGTTATGTTCGCCGTTACCAGCACGCCCTTGTAATACGCTCCCGTAATGGAATATGGGACTCCGTCGAAAAGCATGGTGCTGCTAGGAACATCCATCCCATCCACAACGAAGTATGTGGCGTTTATTTTATCGTATTCCGAGTCAAGCGCAGAGAACCTGACGAGATGCTGCCTTCTGAAGACGGCAGCCAGCGATACCGGCGAATTGACGGTTATCGTTGTAGAGCTGTTATAGTATATCCCATTCCATGAGTAGAATGCGACTCTTGTGGTGTTAGTAGAGTTGAAGTAATCATCATTCAATGATATGCGCGCGCTGCTGCCGGCATCGTACCAGCCGGCGCCAGAAGCGACGCCAAGGCTGGTGTTCAGCGATATCAGATACTGCTCCTGCCAGCGCGCAGACATGTTCACCGGCCCGAGCACAGTGAAGCTTGTGTTTAGCGAGGAGGAGCCATTACTCCAGCCGGAAAACAGCTCCCTTGTCCCTTCCCCGGTATCGACTATGCTGTTCGATAACGATATTTTTGCCGTCGAATTCGCGGCGTACCATCCCGATCCGCTTACGTTGCTGAATTGCGACGTCGCATTTACGTAGTACTCCAGGTTCCATTTGGCGATTTCAGTTACATTGCCAACCATCTGGACAGTGGATGAGCCAGAAGCGCCGGTGTAGCTGCCGGGCCCTGCGCCCTGCCATCCGGCGAACACAGCTCTCTCAGATGGCGTTATGTATACGTAAGGCTGCTGCACGCTGAAGTTCACCGCAGAGAAAGTCGGATAGTACCCGGCGCCAATCACGTTTCCGAACGGCGAACTGAGCTGCAGATGGTACACGCTGGTCCATAGGAGTGCGCCGCTCCGTACGCTTTGCACGGCAGAGCCTACTTCAAAATAGTTAGCGTATCCACCAACCTCTTTGACCCCGTACGGATTGGCGATGTTAGTCTTGCTGCCGCTGCCGTACCCTACGTATGCGGTCGCGCTCTGGAGCAGATGCAGAGCTCCATTCTTCATGTAAGACATGTTCTTAAACATCACAGTCTTCATAAACGTGTCCGTATTGTTCGCATTAGCCAGCTCGGCGTATGCCGATGGCACATATGGTCCTGATGTCGATGTTCCTAGGTTTGCGCTGCCGATGAGCTGACCGTTGAAATAGAAGTTCCATGTATCGCCGTTTGAAGAAAACGAGTACATGTTGAATGTGCCGTTAGTGCCCGCCGAGCCGCTCGGTCCAACGCCGCCATAGAAGCCTGTGCTATTGCCCCCTATGGGGAAATACTCCCAGAACCAAGCGGGATAGCCTGCCTTTAGGAAGACAGTGCCGTTGCACCCAGAGGCAGTGCAGGTTTTGGGGTAATCTCCAGATACGTTCGGCACCTCGTAGCCTACCTGTACGAAGGCCCCATTCTGGAGGGTCTCTCCGACCCAGAAACCCAATGCGCCAGAGGACGGGCTTTGCGGCGCAATCGTCTGGATGTAAGCTCCCGCACCGTTGTTATAGGCCGCCTGGCTGCCAGCATTAGCACCGCTCTGGAACCAATACTGACCGAAAGACAGCTGCGCAAGCAGAGTTGCGGCCAGGATGGCCGCCGCAGCCAGATAGGCAATCCTAAACCCTCTCATAGTCAATACCAATCCTGTTCAGTTCAACTATTATCTTTTCTCTATCCGAAGCCTTAATACTTTTCCACTCTATCATAGCTTTTTCAGGCATCGGCGAGGACCGTTCGACTGCCTGCTGAAGCATGCCAATCTCTGCTACATGGTACTTCGGCATTATGTGCGAGAATGCGCAACCTCGTTCGAAAGCTATTCTTGTAAATTTTTCAGCGTAGTGCATGCCCCCTATACCGAGCACGCAATCCGAATCCGTCTCATTTTCTGATAGCGCATCAACGACCGACCTTGCCACCAAGCCGCTATATTTTTTGCCCTCTAGCGTATCCTTTGTGCCTCCAACTTCGACGAAGAAGGACGGGGTCTTCAGCAGTGGCCCGTGGTGTGTCGCCTCATATATGACCGGGAGCCCCGAGTCGTTGTTCCTCTTCAAGCTCTCCATCACCGCAAGCGCTGCGCCTGGCGCTGCAACGCTCAGCTCCTTTGGCCTGCCTCCCAGCTTAGCATCATCCGACCAGTTGCCTTCATGATGCGTAGTAAGC
>JAJZXZ010000024.1 GCA_021806185.1 Microcaldota archaeon
TTTCTTCTTCTCTTCAGGTGCAGCGTAGCGCCTGCAAACCATTAACAGAGAGACAGGCACTTTCAGTATTAAATACTTATTTGTCGGTAATCTATTACCGTGTTCTGATGCCAAAGGAAAAGACACCGCGTGAACTTGAGGACCTGCCGGGCATAGGCCCGACATCGGCAGAGAAGCTAAGAGCCGCTGGCATAGACACTATCGAGAAGGTAGCGGCATCCTTCCCTGCGAACCTCTCTGAGGTGAGCGGGCTAAGCCAGGATGCGGCGAAGAAGGCCATAGAGGCGGCAAGGGAGGCCACAACCATCAACTACGAGACAGCCAAGGCCATACTGAAGAGACGGGAGGACATAGGCAAGATATCGACAGGATCCAAGGACCTTGATGAGCTGATAGGCGGCGGCATAGAGACGGACGCCGTGACGGAGGTCTATGGCAGGTTCGCGAGCGGAAAGACCCAGCTGGGTTTCCAGCTCGCTGTCAACGTGCAGTTGCAGAAGAAGGAGGGAGGACTTGGCGGCAGTGTCCTGTTCCTCGACACCGAGGGTACATTCAGACCGGAAAGGATAGTCGCGATGGCGAAAAGCGCCGGCATTGACCCGGAGGCCGCGGTGGAGAACATAGTGGTTGTAAGGGCGCAGAATACAGACCAGCAGGTGCTCACAATAGAGAGGGCAGACAAGCTTATCCAGGAAAAGAACATAAAGCTGATAATAGTAGATTCGCTCACGTCGCTCTTCAGGGCGGAATTCTTGGGTAGGGGGGCGCTGAACGAGAGGCAGCAGAAGCTCAATGCGCATATACACAGGCTGGCGCTTCTAGCGAACAAGTACAATCTTGCGGTTTTCATAACGAACCAGGTGATGGACAACCCAGGCATGCTGTTCGGCGATCCGACCACTCCGATAGGCGGCAACGTGCTTGCTCACGCAGCCACGACCATGCTGTACTTGAGGAAGGGCAAGGAGGACAAGAGGATAGTCAGGCTTGTCGACTCTCCGAATATGCCAGAGGGGGAGTGCATCATAAAGATAACTGTTGATGGCATAAAGTGATAAGGATGCTCCTCCTGGTAGGGACCGGCGTGTCCTACAACGACATATCCGCACGCGCAGCCGAGGCGTGCAGGCCGTGTGTTGTTTACATGGAGAAGTATACGAGCCCGGCTGGCGCGCAACGCATAGACTATCTGGAAAGGATCATCGGAAAGCGCATAGGAACGCTGACGAGGGAGGACCTCGAGGACAGGGCAAGGGAAACGGTCTCGAGGGCTGCATCCGAAAACATGGCCATACTTGTAGGCGGTGATCCGCTCACTGCGACAACCCACAAGATACTACTGATAGAGGCTAGGAAGCTGGGTATAAAGGTGAGGATATTCCACGCAAGCTCAATAGTTACGGCTGCGATAGGAGAAAGCGGCCTGGACTTCTACAGGTTCGGCCAGGTGTGCACAATACCGAGATGGGCCAGCAACTACAGGCCAGTCTCCTTCTATGAGACTATAGAGAGGAACATGTCAATGGGGCTGCACTCCCTGGTGCTTCTCGATTATTATCCAGAGAGGGAGAGCACCCTGCCTCTCAAAGAGGCGGTGGCAGAGCTCAGGGAGGCGGAAGCAGCATACAAGAAAGGAATAATAGCCAACTCAACAGTAATACTGCTTATGCAGGACATCGGCACAGATGGGCAGGGCATAAGGGTTACAACGATAGGCGCAGCAGCCGATGAAGGCGAAGGCATGGTAACCACCATAATATTGCCTGCAAAGCTTTCGGAAGTAGAGGAAGAGACCCTAAGGAGCGTAGTGGTGTGATGCTTTCAATAAGATACGATGCAAAAGATGGCGTGTACGCAACAGACCAGTCTACTGTAGACACGCTAAAAGATGGGAATTTCGGCACCTTTAAGGATGGCAAGCTTTATCTTGAACCAGAAGAGGCGCTGTACATCATGGATGTGAGGAACACCGAATGCGAGTCAGCAACAGGATCAAACCTCACCTTCAACGAACTCGCAACAAGGCTGATGAGGAGCAGGAAGTTAATGGCGAGGTATTTCACTTATAAGGACTGGAGGGACAGGGGCCTGATAGCAAAGAGTGCAGGCTTCAAGGCGAAGCAGAACACAAAAACGCCAATAAAGCGGTATCCGGCCTCGCAGGTGAGCCTGAACGGGTACAGACTATCGGGAGTGTTCTTCCCCGAGGACATGACAACGATAGCCGATGAGTCAGATGACAGCAAGCGGATATACAATGACCTGTGGTTCGGCCAGTACGGTACTTATAAGCTGGGGGAGCACGGTGTGCTGAACAAGCTCGATGTGTATGAGACCGTGTACCTATCGGATAACAACGTCCTCGATGTGAGGAACAACAAGAGGAATGAAATATTCAGCACGGCGAGCAAAAGAAGGTCCGATTTCCCCAAGCTCTACCAGGTGTATTCGGACTGGAGGAGCAAGGGCTATGTTGTCAAGACAGGCTTCAAGTTCGGCACCCATTTCAGGATATACTTCCCCGGCGCGAAGCCGGTGAGGGAAAGCCCGGCGTGGGTGCACTCAAAGCACGTGATACACGTATTCCCAAGAGACGTAAAACTGCTGATATCGGAGTGGGCTAGGGCCATAAGGGTGGCGCACAGCGTAAGGAAGACATTCATACTCGCAATACCGGGAAATAGCAGGAAAAAGAGGATGCAGATAGACTTCCTGCTCTACCATAGGAAGGGTAAGGGCACAGAGAACCCGAAGGAGGATGCGCCCAGGTACGCGATGCTCTCGATAAGCGAGGATGAGTATATAGGCGGCAGCGAGCTCTCAGCGATAATAAACGAGGCTAAGCAGAGAAAGCTCGAGCTCGTAATAGCGATAGCGGACAGGGAGACGGCAGTGACATACTATAAGGTGAGAAGGATAGAGCTGCCAAGGAGCGAATACGAATACTACGAGATAGACTGGATGCAGCCTTAAGCCTTCACGCGTACCCTCTTCTTGACCGTTATGTATTTGTATTTCGGCTAACCCTGACTGCCGGCACCCGGTGCAGCGGCTTTTTACGATGTAGATAATGCAGAATACATAAGCGGGTCCGGGGGGATTTGGACCCCCGACCTACTGGTTAAGAGCCAGCCGCTCTACCAGGCTGAGCTACGGACCCTTGCTAGAATAAGGCAACATTTCTATTAAGGCTTTCGCATGAAGAAGAGGGCTAGCGAGATCGCTATAATCACATCAAGCGTGCTGCAGAAGATGCAGGCCTTCCCTACCATGTACATGGCGAATATGGAATAGATGATCCCTCCTATGCCGATGAGCATCCAGATGCCGGCTGCATGTTTGAGCCTTCTGTGCTGAGTGAACAGCAATGCGAGAACGAACCACGCAAGCGAATATACGGCAAGCGGTATGCCGAAGACTACCGAGTAGCTGCTTGCCAGAACAGTAGCGCAGCTTATTATCCCAGCGTTAGGGCATATCAGTGCACCAGGGAAATAATGCACATAAATGAGGTACGCGGATATGACTGCGCCAATGCCGAGCAGTATTTTCAATATGTCGTTGCGGTTCATTTTCTCGTGCCGTGCTCCTTGATGAACTCGTCGAGCGCAAGGTCCAGCCCCTTGCCCTTAGGCTTAAGTTCGTAATAGACCTGTACGAACGGCTTGTTTATATTCAATATGCTTCTGAGGTTGGTGGGGGTAGCCGATATGACTATGTCGCATTCTGCCCTGTTTATTGTAGCCTGCATATCCCTTACCTGCTTAGGGCTGTAACCCATCGCAGGCAGCTCCCTGTCGAGCTTAGGATACTTTACAAAAGTATCCTTTATGGTTCCTACGGCATACCTCTTCGCATCTACAATCTTGCCTACCTTGTATAGCTTGGCGGCCACCGTGCCGGCGCCGAACGGCATGCCACCGTGCGTTATGGTCGGGCCGTCCTCTATAATTAATGCGCTCGCGCCCTTGATCAGCTTCGGGTTATCAGGAGTCACTATCGACTCACCTAATAGGACCTTTGCCGTTTTATTGACAGTTTTTGCCTCAATCACAGCGCGCTCGACGTTCTTCTTTGGAGCAGAGTTCACTTTATTAACAAGGAAGATATCCGCGGTCCTTGCAACGGATTCACTCGGATAGTACGAAAGCTGGTCAACCGGCCTGAACGGATCTAGGACCATTATGAGCAGGTCTGGTTTTATGAAACTGGCATCGTTATTCCCGCCGTCCCATAGCACGACGTCGGCCTCTTTCTCAGCAGCTCTCAGTATCTTCTCGTAATCAACGCCAGAATATAGCACAAAGCCATTCCTTATATGCGGCTCATAATCCTCCCTTTCCTCTATCGTGCACTTATACCTGTCTAGGTCCTTCAGCTTCGAGTACCTCTGCACTATCTGATCCTTTAGCAGACCATAAGGCATCGGGTGCCTTATCACCACAACGCGCAGCCCCTTGGATTTCAGATACCTCGCAATGTACCTCGATGTCTGGCTTTTCCCAGAGCCGGTCCTTGCTGCGCAGACCGCTACCACTGGCTTTTTTGATTTCAGCATTGTCGCGCTGGGTGCGATCAACCAGAAATCCGCTCCTGCAGCGTTCACTATGCTGGCTTTGTGCATTACTGTATCGTAAGGCAGGTCGCTGTAGGCGAGTATGCATATGTCGGCATTGAGCCTCTTTATCAGCTGTGGTAGCTGTGATTCATCAAATATCGGTATGCCTTTGGGATAAAGCCCTCCGCTAAGCTCCTTAGGGTATGTCCTGTTCGCTATGAATGGTATCTGTGCAGCTGTAAAGGCTACGACTTCATACTCGGGGCTGTTCCTGAAGAGAACATTATACAGATGAAAGTCGCGACCAGCCGCTCCCATTATTATAATCCTTCTGCGCGCCATAGTTATCGTTACAGTTCATGCAAATAAATAGCTAACTGTCAGTAGATGACCCTTATGCCCTCGTACCTGAACTTTCTTGGTGCGGGTCCAACTATCGGTATCCTGTGTCCGCACCCTTTGCATCTTTTCTGCTCGTCAAGATGCCAACCCGTCACGTAATGCCCATTCCTTTCTATAACAACGCTGTTGCACTCAGGGCAGTATGTGTTCTCGTAGGGGTTTCCGGCCACGTTGCCGATGTAAACGTAATTGAGCCCGTTCCTTTTTGCGACGTCGTAATGCTGCTTAAGTTTCTCATAGCTCGTTACCGGGTAGTCTAGCATCTTGTAGTCCGGATGGAACTGTGTAAACTGCATCGGCGTATCGGGTCCAAGATTGTCACGTATCCACATTGTCAGCTTGTCGCAAGCTTCCAATGAGTCACCGACACCAGGTATTATCAAATCGGTTATCTCCACGTGGATCCCAGCTCTTTTCAGCTCTATAAGAGCTTCCTTTATGGGTTCGTTTGACATCACGACTTCGTACTTGTTCGCGAACTTGTCCTCGCCGTTGCCCTTGAAGTCGACAACAGCAGCGTCTATAAGTCCCTTCATCTCTGCTACCGTATCTTTTGTCATGTACCCGTTCGTCACGAATAGCGTCTTCAACCCCGCTTTGTGCGCCAGCCTCGCCACGTCAAGAGCGTATTCTATGAATATCGTTGGCTCGTTGTAGGTGAATGCTATCGATTCGGTGTTATTCTCCACAGCAAGCTCTACGAGCCGCTCCGGCGTTATCTCAACGCCGGTTATTTCTTTGTCCTTAGATATGTTGTGGTTCTGGCAGAACTGGCAC
>JAJZXZ010000025.1 GCA_021806185.1 Microcaldota archaeon
AGGCTGAAGAGGCTCTTCGACAGGGCTCTGGAGAGGAGGACGAAGACCTTCAAGTACCTGAACGATTATTCCGGAAGCTACCTTGCCGGCTTGTTCGACTGCATCGGCGGCTTCGACAGGAAGGGCATGTTCATAAGGAACCTGGAGGCGCACGACGCGCTCCTCATGGAGAACCTTGGCGTACACCTGAAGCACCAGGGCTCGAAGGCATACATAATGAATGAGAACGCCTTTGCGGGATTGATAAGCAAGCACAGCTCCACGCTTGGAAAAGTGAAGAGGCATGCCGGGAGAAAGCCATGAATATATAACGCCTGAGGAGATGCGGCTTGCGGAGAGGGACTCTTGGAAGAGGGGCATGACCGTTGAGCTGCTTATGGAGAACGCTGGGCGCGGGATAGCAAACGTGATAGGAATAGATTTCGGGCCGCTGACAGGAGTTAAAATAGTGGTTGTGTGCGGCAGCGGCGACAACGGCGGCGACGGATTCGTAACAGCGAGGTACCTTGCCCAGGCAGGCGCGCGCGTCACCGTGATACTGCTCGTGAAGCCTGCGGAGATAAAGACGAACGAGGCCAAGGACAACTGGATCAGGCTCTCGAATGCGGAGCGGCTGATACTAGATAGCGCGGAGGAGCTCAAGAAGCACGGCAGCATCATGAATGACGCGGCTGTCGTAGTGGATGCCATATTCGGGACAGGCATCAGTGGAGCGATAAGGGAGCCAGCCGCAACTGCAATACGAATGATCAACGGGTCTCATGCGAAAAAGGTGTCTATCGACATACCGAGCGGTCTCGACCCAGGGACAGGTGAGGCGAAGGACCCAACGGTGATGGCGGACATGACCGCCACGCTGCACATGAAAAAGATAGGTCTTAAGGGCAACGGCAGGTACTCCGGCAGAATAGTAGTGATCCCGATAGGCATATAGAGGATTAGCTCAAACGAAGGTATTCCCGGAGCTTCTTTATTACCTCATTGTCGCTCTTGTGCCTCAGCACCCCTGCGGACTTTGCTATCGGAACGACCCTGTACCTTGATATCTCACGGTTTAGCCTTATCCTGCGGACATCCGACATCGCTATTCTCGATATGAAGTAGGTTACCCTCTTTCTCGCATCCCTGCCGTCTTTCCTGTAAACGTATTCCTTGACCGCTTTGAAGCTGGTGTCGATTTTAACATCAAGGCCTATCTCCTCCCTTATCTCCCGCTTAGCTGCTGCGATCTCGTCCTCGCCCGGCTCTAGGTGCCCCTTAGGGCCTATATCGAGGACCACTGGCTTCGATGGTCTGTGGTAGAACTTGTTGTTCTGCTCAAGGATAAGTATGCTTGGCGCTCTCGCGTCGGTTATCAGTACTATCGCTCCCGCAGAGCGCTCAATCGCCATTCGCTCATCGTGCTTGATCAGACCCTTCTTCCGCGGCGTCCACCAGGCCTCTTTGTCGTGTCAGTTGGTATGGGCGTAACATCCTCTATCTTATTGACTATGAGACCGCTCCTTGCCAGGACCCTGACGACTGCGTTCGCGCCAGGCCCAGGGGTCTTCGCGCCGTGGCCGCCAGGCGCCCTTATCGATATGTTGATGTTGGTTATCCCCTTCTCTTTTGCGGCCGCAGCCACCTTGTAGGCAGCCTGCATCGCAGCGTACGGCGATCCCTCCTGCGAGTCTGCGTTCACCACCATACCGCCGCTGCCTACAGCGAACGTTTCAGAGCCACTGAGGTCGGTCAAAGTTATTATCGTATCATTCTTCGAGGAAAAGACGTGCGCGACAGCGATCCTCTCTGCGTGCGGCTTGATCTTCGGCTCCTCCATCGCCTTGGCTTCGTAAGAGACGTCCTTCGCCTTTGTTTCCTTCTTCACAGCCTGCTGGGCCTGCTTCTTCGCGTCATCTTTCTTAGCCATGATCATCCCTCAGCGCTTTGCGGCTCTCCGGCCTGCTGCGCACCGGTAGCTGCCTCTCCATCTGCAGTTGGAGGCGCTGCCGCGTAGGTTGCAGCCGGTGACCTTATCGCTTGCACCTGTATCTGTATGGGCTTATAATACCCGACCGCTTTCTCCTCTTCCAGGCTCACCATGTAGCCCGGCCTGTTGACCTTCCGTCCGGCTATCGATATGTAGCCATGGGTTATGAGCTGCCTCGCCTGCTTCATGGTCCTGGCTAGCCCTTTACGCATCACTATCGACTGCAGGCGCCTCTCCATGAATACGCGCTCGTTGAGGTCCAGCAGGTCGTCAAGTGTGGCCCCGTCCTTGACTATGCCGAACTTGACCAGCCTTGCAATCATCGCACTCTCGTAATCCTTAGTGCCTGCGGTGCCGGAGAGGAATTCCCTCGCATTCCTTCGCACCCTTCCCACGCGCGTCTGCGCGATCCAGACCTCCTTCATGTTCTTAAGCCCGTACTCTTCCATGAGAGCGTTGTCAGAGGATATCCTATCGGAGCTCCAGATGTCCTTTGGCTTCTCGAATTTCCTTCGGTTCCTCTTAGCAGATCCCAATCAATCACTTCTTAGCTGCGGGCGCCGGCGCTGCAGCGGCTCCGCCCTTCTCCTGTTGAGCAGCCGCGAGCTGCTGCTTTGCCGCCTTCTTCATAACTCCGACCGTCGCACCAGTCCTGCCGGTGCTCCTCGTGTGCTGGCCGCGCACCTTCTGGCCATGCTGGTGCCTGTAGCCGCGCCATGCCCTTATCCCGACATCGCGGTTGACATCCTGCCTCACTGCAAATGTGAGATCGCTGCCTATCAGGTGCGAATCGACTCCGCTGTCGGGGTTGTTCCTCCTGTTTGTCATGTACTTCGGTATGCCATGCTTCACGGGGTCGTTTATCACCGATTCTATTGACTCTATCTGCTCCTCGCTTAGCGACCCCAGCTTGGTGCTTTTCGGTATGTGGAATTCCTTTTCGACGACAAACGATACGGAATGGGCGAGGTTGCTGCCTACGCCCTTTATCTGCATCAGCGCCCTCTCAAGGCCGAGCTCGCCGTTGATGTCCTTGCCTCCCATCCTTATTATCGAGGTGGCTGTCTTCTCATGCTGCGGCTTCGCCTCTTTCTTGTGCTGCCTCGGCTGAGAAGGCGGCGCTGCCTTCGGCTGCTCATTCTTCTGGGCTTCCGCCTTCTTTTCCTCCTTGGCTGCTGGTGCAGCTTGTTCGTCCGCCATGTTAAGCACTTAAGACGCCAGGGCTGGGATATTCAGCTCTAAGGCATTTGAACCCAGACGGCTCCGAAGAGCCATACGCTTTCAGGAAAAATTTCCAGGCGTACGCGTTACCGGTTTCTGCCACCCTGGCATCTATCTATATTATTCGCAACCATATTTAGAGGTTGTGATAGCCAAAGAGCTGACTTACGAGAGTATTGATGGATTAACGTTTAAATAGGTATCTATCGTTAGTTGAACCGAAAGGGAGGGCAGCCTTTCCGCTATGTAATCCCGTAGGCGGGATGGTTCAAGTTTGGCTATGTTTTCGAACCCTCCTGACAGGGAAGTGGCAGTTTGGTTCTTTACACTACCGCTACCATTACGGAGCTCATCTATATAAGAAAATAGGCTTCGGGTCTGGGGGGATTTGAACCCCCGACTTACAGGTTAAAAGCCTGCCACTCTAGCCAAACTGAGTTACAGACCCATGGCTGATGTGATGATATTCTCTGTGAAGGATATAAAGCTTTAGACCCTGCTTGCCATGACCACTGTCTGCTTGTTCTTCGGCCTGTCAAGCCCCCATCTTTTAACCTTCTCAATGTCGACCTTGTGTTTCTTCGCTATTCTCTCCACAACCTTCATCATCGACCACCCGCCCAGGTAGATTATCCCAGCAGTGCCGTTCTTCACCAGCGCGTTGCCCTTGCTGTCCCTCCTTGCGTCCCTCATCGCCATCTTCGCCAGGTGCCTGTAGCTGGCGTAATAGACGGACATCTGCGCCTCGTCCAACGTTATTGCTGAGAAGGCCCTGTTCTTTATGAGCCCGAGCGGAACGTTCTGCATTGGCGTGACGGTGAACTCGAACGGCCTGTCCGTGCCGTCTATCTTCGAGTCGCTCATCCAGTTTATCAACGCAACCGTGTCCCAATTATCTTCCGGGGTCTCGACCATCTGGCCAACCTGCACCGTGAAGGCAGGCCTCCAGTAGTACTTATTGAGGTTGTTCGTCCCCTTCCACACGATCTCCTGCCATGTGCCGTCCGACCCTATCTTCAACGGCAGCGTCTTGTTCGGCATGTGCTTCTGCGCCAGCCTGTCGCTGCCAGTCTCCACCCCCACCTGCACGCCTATCCAATTTGATGGCGACGCTGCCACTATCCCGGACAGCTTCTGTATCAATTCCGGGTACGCAGCCGGTATGGAGATCCTGCCGTGCGTCGGATTCATGGTCCTCACCCCGGGTATTGATTTTACGTATCTGAACATATCCACAAGCGCCTCCTGGTTCGGCTCGAACTTCGCGTTGAGGTGCTTGTATGCGAATACCTCGTCCGTCTGCAGCCAGACGTTGGTCATGCCACCCTGCAAGTTCACCTTCGCCTCCTCGCCTATCCGCTCCGGCGAGTAGTATCTTAAGGGCCTCAACGTAACCTCGCAGAAGTCGCAGCCTATCCCGCAGCCCCTCATGGTCTCCACAAGGCCCATCATCGCAGGCCTTACTATGGTCGGGAGCTCGTCAAGCGTCGGAGCCCCCTTTGTCAGGCCCAGCTTCCTTGAGAGGAACTTGCTGTGATCATGGTAGCTCTTATGGAACTGCATGTCATAAGAGATGTATCCGCTTGAAAACAGGTTAGTGTCGATATTGCCGGTCGAGAGCTGCTCGAACACCTGCCTTGCAATGTCATCGCACTCCCCCTGCACCGCATAGTCTATGTTGTATGCCTGCAGCGCATCTGGATCTATGGTAAACTCCCAGACGCCAGGGCCGCCGACGACCAGCTTCGCCTTCTTGCCAGCCCTGAGCGCGTTTATCTTCCCCATCAGCCTCTCCCACTCAACCTTTACCCAGGGCTTGTGGTTCACACCGAACAGCACGTTGTATGACATCGTCAACGGCCCCGTACCCAACGGGTCCATGGTCGATACGGCTATTATCTCTGTGTCATCCTTAATGAAATTGGCGAGATAATCCTCATGCGGCACAGCTATATCCTCACGCCTTACGCCTGCCTTCAGTAGCGCCGCCTCTAGCTTTCTTATCGAATATGCTGCGAACCTCGCCTCTCCGTTAGGCAAAGCCGCATCCTGCGGCCCCTTGAGGAAGTAGTAGACTGACTTCGGCACGATCTCCGATGGCGCGCACGGCAGGAAGGTCAGCAGCGGGAAGTGCCTATAGTGCGCTACCAGCGTCGAATCAGATATAAGAACATATTTTGTCATTGCAGGACCTCCGTTGATGAATTGTATATGCTACTGCGCAAAGCAACTCTCTGTATAATTTGGCGCAAATGTTTAAATAGGTTATTTTGCATCATCAAAAACCTCCCCGAAAGAC
>JAJZXZ010000026.1 GCA_021806185.1 Microcaldota archaeon
TCTTTCTCGGCGACCACGTAGTGCTCATCAAGGTTGTAAGTCTCATTTTCCATGCATCTGAAAAACTTTATTCTTGATATTTTGAGCCTGTCGCCATCTTCGTAACTCTTCATGTCGACTCTTTCTATCTCAAAATCTCTCTTTTTCCTGCAGCCATCAATTATCGCTACTCCGCCAGGTTCAAGATGCCCATATATGTGAGCCGTCTGCTCTCTTTATAAGGAATCGGCTACGCTAAATGTCTGCAACAACCACCACAGCGTTACTGTGGCACCACCAACGGTTTAACTTATATTGATTCTTGTTTAGTTAGGTTTAAATGGAAGAAGACTACGTTAATCGTCTATGCCAGCCTGCAGAGCGATAGGTTTTATTCCTTGCCGGAAGAATTGATAGGATGGAATGCTAGATGAGAATTCAAGGAGGATTGCCGAGGGCCTCTTCAGGAGGTACTACGAAAAGGTGAACTTCCAGATAGGCAACGTGAACGAGCGCGAGTTCGGCTTCGGCGACTTCGAGAAGAAGATTGCATACAGGCACTACTCCTTCAAGGACAACGCCGCCCTCAAGAGGTACATGGTCGAGAAGGCGCCCGCCTTCGCTTCATACTCCAGCTCCCTGTACAGTTATCCAGATAGGCGACCCATGGAGAAGAAGGAGTGGCAAGGGTCCGGGCTCATATTCGACCTGGATGCCAGCGACCTGCATCTCGAATGCCAGGCAAAGCACGGAAGCTCATGGGTCTGCCAGAACTGCCTCGACGGCGTAAAGGCCGAGACCGTAAAGCTCATCGAGGATTTCCTGGTGCCTGATTTCGGCTTCTCCAAGGGCGAGATAAGCGTCAACTTCAGCGGGAACAGGGGCTACCACGTGAGGGTCGAGAGCAAGGAGGTCTTCAGCATGACAGCGCAGGAGCGCAAGGGGATAAGCGACTACATTGCGGGGGTAAACCTCGACATAACGCGGTTCTTCCCGACTATAGGCCAGAGGGGCAAGAGGCTGACAGGACCCACTCCTTCTGATTACGGATGGGGGGGGAAGCTCGCAACTGCGATGGTCAGCGCGCTAAATAGCGGCGTGGATTCCCTAATATCGCTTGGGATAGACCAGGTCATAGCCAGGAAGCTTGCGAGGAACAAAGCGGACGTGATATTCGGGATAACGACCGGCAACTGGGACAAAGTGAACATACCGCGCAAAGATGAGTTCTGGAGCAACGTGATGAAGCGCATTGCGATAGCGCAGGGAGACTCGATAGACAAGAACGTAACCAACGACATTTATCACCTAATAAGGATACCGGAGACCATACACGGGGATACCGGCCTGGCTGGGAAGGTGGTGCCGCTCGCAATGCTCGATAGGTTCGATCCCATGAAGGACGCTATAGCGTTCAGGCAGGGCGTGATGCGGGTGCGGACAGGCGTCGTCCCGGCGTTCGAGATGCACGGCGAGGAATACGGCCCGTACAAGGATTCCGAGGTGGAGCTGCCGGTGTACGCTGCGATGTATTTGATACTAAAAAGGCTCGCCAAGCCATTAGAATGAACGCTTTTATTATTATGCGATAGATTAGTAGAGTCTCGCTTTGTGGTTTTGATGGAAGAGAATGTGGCTGTTGGGCATGCACACCATGCTGGGAGGCGCAGCGCTGCTGACATAGCGCGCGGGTACTTGAGCAATGTGCATATGAAGCACGTAGTAGCCGGCTTCCTCTACCTATTCATAGCGCTTGTGCTCTTCTATCCGATAACCACTAACATGAGTACGGTTGCGCCTGGTACAGGCGGCGACGTGTATATCAATATGTGGGGCATATGGTGGGCTCAGTATGCGCTGGTGCACATGCCGAGCAGTTTCTGGTACACCCACCTGCTCTTCTGGCCGATAGGAAGCAACATCGCCTATTTCACCTTCTCTCCGATAGGTGCAATACTCACTGCTCCGTTCCAGGCGATAAGCATAACATTCGCATACAACGTCATATTCTTCCTCGGCTTCCTTATATCCGGGCTGGGCATGTTCATCCTGGCTGATTACATAGTCAAGAACAAGTATGCCGCCTTCTTCGCCGGCATAGTCTACGCATTCGGGGCATGGCATACCGCAGCGGCGATAGGGCATCTCGACTGGATGGTGATAGGCTGGATACCCCTTACACTTTACTTCTTCCTGCGCATGCTCAGGGACGCACACAAATACAAATACGCTATAGGCATGGGCGTGTGCTTCGTGTTCGCGACGTTCATGGGAGACGTCGAGCAGGGCATAATGACTGTGGTCCTGCTCGCTGTAGTGTTCGTAGCGTATCTGGTGCACCCTGACGCGCGGCGCCTGCTGAAGAACAGGAGGTTCTGGTACGCGCTCGGCATATCTGTCGTAGCTGTTCTGGTAGTCGGGTCGTGGGGGATTATCCCGATAATACATGGATACACGGCACCTGGCGGGGCTGCGAACGTAAACAGCAGAAACACTCTGCAGAACGATGCGGAGTGGAGCAGCCCTATATTGTCGTTCCTGCTGCCTAGCCCTTACAACGGCCTGCTCTACGGGCTGACGAAAAGCTACGGATCGATATACTCGGTTGACCCGAACGAGCGCATAGCCTACATAGGCTACACCGCGCTCGCCCTAGCGATAATAGGCGTATGGAAGAACTTCAAGAGCTCAAGGCTCTGGATCATAATCGCGATATTCTTCGGGTGGATGGTGCTGGGCCCATACGTCGAGCTCGGGAATTACGTGAGCAGCGGCCTGCCTGGCATATACTACATATACCACTTCATACCGGCGTTCAGCGTTGTGCAGGAGGCAGATAGGTTCTATGCAGTTTTCAGCATAGCGATCGCGATGCTTGCCGCGTTCGGCACGAGGTACGTGATTGAGAGGTTCCATCACAACGCGAAACAGGAGAGGTATACGCTAGCTGTCTTGGGCATAATCACGGTGCTTTTCCTTGCGGAGAGCACAGGGATCATGAGCGGCGCATTTGCCAAGGCAAACACCACAAGCATAAGCATACCGCAGTTCTACAAGGAGCTGGGCTCCATCAACGCCAACTTCTCTGTGCTGCAGCTCCCCATAGTGATAAACAACATGGTACCATTCCCAGACTTGGCTGCCGGCGAGGCGACATTCTACACATCGGCGTCTCACAAGCCGATACTAGGCGGCTACGGAGGCAGGATCAACACAACGCAGCAGCTTACCCTTTACTCGATCCCGATTGCTGTTGCAGTTTCCAACCTGCAGCTCGGCAACTTCTCATACGAGTCGCCGGTCAATGAGAACTATACAGCAGTGTCGCTGCTCTCTCTGTACGACTTCAACACTGCGTTCGTCACGATAAACGAGAACGTGCTGAATTCCACCGATCTGAGCGAGCTCGAGGCGTACTCGATAAAGACCTTCGGGCAGCCGGTATACGCGGACAGCAACGTCATAGCCTTCTCCACCATATCGGCTATAAACGCATCTATATTCAGGAGCTTCGTGGCGTACCCGTCGCCACTTGACTGGACCAACTTCGACGTGTTCATGAACGGAACCAATATTGGGCTATGGAATCCAACGTCCCCCGGCCTGATAGCGGTCGTGGCGCCTTATCCAAGCACCTACAAGGGCATCGGAGCGTCCTACATAAACACCACGGTGTCGTTCTACGGCGCAGCGGTAAACGGGCCGAGCACGCTGTACATAGACACGCCTACGCAGGTCTCATCCGCCAAAACGCTTGCGACGTTCACCCTAACCCCGTCGATCAGGCACTATGTCTTCAACGTCTCGCTGCCCTCAGGCATCCCAGGTTCGGAACTGCTGTTCCTCACGAGCGGCACAGGCGTTGCAGGCATAACCAACATAACGTTCGGTGAGCAGGGATGAAGCAGAGCCTCAGGGTTATAGTCGACGGCAGGGAGAGGAATGGCGAGCTCAGGGAGGCTCTGGAGAGGAACGGGATAGAGGTCGACGAGAGGACCATACATGTGGGGGACTACGTCATATCCGATAGGGTCTGCATCGAGAGGAAGACGGTATCCGATTTCGAGAGCTCGCTCATGAGCGGAAGGCTGCTCGACCAGGTGAAGAGGCTGAAGCAGAATTACCAGCTGCCTATAATAATAGTCGAGGGGAGCAAGGACGACTACAGGCTCGGCAGGAACGTGATAACAGGGGCGATGGTAGCGCTGTATGTCGACAACGGTATAGAGGTGATAATTTCGGACGGGCCGAAAGACACCTCCGAGATAATAACCACAATCGCGAAGCACGAGCAGGCGGGGAACCTTAGGGAGCCATCGCTCAAGGGCGGCAGGAGGGCGTACAGCACCTCGAACTACCAGGAGTACATTGTGGCCAACCTCCCAGGGATCGGCCCGAAGCTCGCAAGGTCGCTGCTCAGGCACTTCAAGAGCATAAAGAAGCTTGCGAATGCGGACGTGAAGTCGCTGATGAAGGTGGAGAAGATAGGCAGGAAGAAGGCAGAGGCGATACACGCAACGATAAATAAAACGTATGAGGAAGAGTAAAATGCAGAAAATTTTCATCATTCATGGGGCTTATGGTAACCCCTCGGAGAACTGGTTTCCTTGGCTAAAAGATTCACTACAGAGATTAGGTTGTAGAGTATTCGTACCCGCATTCCCGACGCCAAAAGGCCAGGCGCTGGACAATTGGTTAGCAGCGTTCAAAGAAATCGAGGGTGAGCTTGATGAGCATTCGATATTGGTTGGGCATAGCATAGGGGCTACATTTATACTGGATTTGCTCCAAACAATAGGCAAGAAGGTCAAATCAGTATTTCTGGTATCTTGTTTTATCACTCCGGCTAACGACCCGAAGAACGAAGTAACAGAGATAAATAGGACCTTTTATGAGAACGGTTTCGATTTTGACAAAATAAGGAAGAATGCAAGCGACATTCACGTGATAAACTCAGATAATGACCCGTATGTAAGTCTTGACATGGCAGAAAACGTCGCAACTAGCTTGGGTGTTAAAGTTACATTAATCAGAGGTGCTGGACATTTCAATAAGGCATCTGGATTCACACAGTTCCCACAGCTTCTAGAGATGATAAAGCGCTCGTTAGAGCCTTGAAACAGCCATCTTCTGCAGCACAAAAAGGTTGAGGTCCTTTTTTGCATCTATTCCGAATTTCTTTGCAGTGGCTATCGAATGTTTTTCCGACACCTTGTACTCTTTAACGTGGTCTAAAACCTTTTTTGCTTTGTTGAAAGCGCTGCTGTTGCTCGCGAACAAGATAAACCTCTTGCTAGACTTCGCGCCAACCATCTTTATCGCATCGTTTATCTGTCTCGTCATTGCAACGAAGAGCATCATCTCAGTCGCAATGCTTTTCGATATGTTTGTATGGGATTTAAAAGCAGTGATGGCGTTC
>JAJZXZ010000001.1 GCA_021806185.1 Microcaldota archaeon
AATGGTTCCAACTACTTTTGTGTAATCCAATATTCATTTTTGCTTTTTTTGCACATTTGCTGCGCTCTGCACGTAGCGGCGTGGCGCAATGGCTTTTAATGCTTTTGCAGCCATTATGATATCTGGGAGCGGGTGCATGAAGACAAGATGCCTCTCTTGCGGTTTTGTGCTATCTTGCAGCGATGGAAGCTGCGTGGCTGGGCAGGAGTGTCCCAACTGTGGAAGGATTATACCAGATGTTACCGAAAGTGCTGTTCCGTTTTATAGCCCTTATTAGCGCTTTGAACTCGCAGCTACCTCAAGGTCGTCGCACGCTTGCGTGAACTCCTTGCACATCTCATCCCATACCGACTTGTATAGGGATTGATTCTGCGTCTCAACTGTGAAAAAGAGCCATGTGGAGAAGGCCTGGGGCGATATTCCCTTGCTGAGCACCTCGTTTATGTCAGCTGCTGTGATGTTCTTCCATCTGGTGGTCAGCGCCTGCCTGTATTCCTCCCGCACATCATCGCTGTTGAGGCCTGACAGCCCGTCGATTAGATGCTGATGGGTCTTCCAGGATTGGCTTGAGGATAGTGATGCGACCAGAACTGCCATTACCTCTATACGGTTCTCATCCTTTGTTAGGTCGCTGTTCTGTTTTTGTGAAAGCTTGTGGATTTTTGTCGCGAGAACGTCATATTTTGTTACATTGTGTTTCAACGGCATTCTCTTTTCCTCCAAAAATTTATTAACACCCATGTGTTAACTTCTTTTCAGAGCCCGAACTTGTCTGTATAGTGCTTTGAAAGGAGAATTTATAAGCATGTATGCTAATGAGCTTATGCGACAGTTGCCAGTTCGGGTGCGGAAAAATGGGACTATTCAACCTTTTTGGCAAGAAAGATGTATCGGAATTGGTGAACAACTCACCGTTTAGGCTGGCGACCGTTTGGGTCCCTTACACGTTGCAGTCAAACAGGAACAGCTCGTGCACGCTAAACGTTAAAATAAAGAACGTGACGCAGGAACCGCTTCTCACCTCGATTGTGGTCGAGCTTCCGCAGACCCTCGGCTTCGAGAAGAATGTGTTTACAAAAGAGAGGGAGGTCAGGATAGGCGAAATGACGCCCGGAGAGGAGAAGGAGGTCAATGTTGAGGTGTTCGGCGGCATGAAATCCGACACCGGCGAATATACTGTCACAATCACAGCCATGGCGCACTACAGGGACTACGGCCATGTAATCAACGCCGTGAAGAAAAGGACGCTCTTGAAGATCGTATGAGCGCTATTCCTTTTTCTCCTTCTCTGGTTCCTTTGCCCTCTCCTTTTCCTGCTCCTTCTTCTGCGGCTGGCCCACTATCCCGTATATGCCATAGATCAGTTCCGCAACCTGCACCCCCCTATCCGTGAGCCTGATCGTCTTTACCCTTCCGCGCCGCTCGCTCTCCGTAAGACCTTTGCTCTCGCACGAGGCTATGAATTTGCACGCGTGGACGTATGTTGTTCCTGTGGCTTTCGCAAGGGATGAGAGGTACCACTCCTGCTCCTTGGACCTCAATGAAAGGATTATGCGCGCCTGCTTATCCTTGAGTATTATGACCTCGTCATTATGGGCCTCTACGACCCTTTCCTTTTGCTCCGTTTTCTGCTCCGCCATGATGGCTTTGCTCCGCTCACCTATAAATACCATTTGGCTGCCTTCCGCTAAACCGGTTTGCAGAGGAGAAGGCGCAAGCTTATTAAATTGTTTTGATATATACATCTGAGCGACTTGAGGTGTGTGCATGGTAAAATACATCATTGCGAAACAGCTGGTAGGGAAACGCGTGGTAACGACAGACGGATACGACCTTGGTAGGTTTGTCGACGCTGAGATAAGCGAAGTGACAGGCAAAATCAATGCTATGCTTGTCGAACCGAGCTTGGACGGCGGACTGGCGAACAAGGTCAAAGTAGATGGTGGCACAGTAAGGGTGCCGTACAGCTCTGTTAAGGCTGTCAACGATTTCATCATGGTTGATAGGAAGGACCTGTAATCCGCTTATCCTGGCTCGTTGCGTGCTGTGAGGTGCTGTGCTGTATGATAATCTGCGGTGGTGACGAGGCTGGGAGGGGTGCGCTGATCGGACCATTAGTCGTAGCCATCGTGTCGGTAAGGAAGAGCAGCGAGCACAAGCTCGCGGACATAGGCGTGAGGGATTCGAAGCTCCTCTCGAGGAGGAGGCGCGAGAGCCTATACGATGCCATAAAGGGCATAGCCCAGGACGTAAAGGTCAGCAAGATATACCCAAAAGAGATAAACGAGGCGATGCGGAGCGGGGTGTCGTTGAACGAGCTCGAGGCGATGCACTTCGCGAGGCTTTTCGACAGGCTCAGCGGCACTGTCGGCTCGCTTTACCTTGATTCGCCGGATGTGATAGCAGAGAGGTTCGGGATGCGGATAAACATGCTGTCAAAGAGGCCTACAAGGATAAAGGGCATAAGCCAGAAGGGCGAGAAGGGGGTGAGCTACACAAAGGTGATAGCCGAGCACAAGGCGGATTCGAAGTACCCAGTCGTATCTGCGGCAAGCATAATAGCGAAGGTGGAGAGAGACTGGGAGATAGACAGGATAGCTGACGAGGTCGGCATAGACCTCGGTTCGGGGTATCCGGCAGATGCGTATACAATAGGCGCGATAAAGGAGAACCTGAAGAGCGAAGCGCTGAAGCGACACATAAGACAGTACTGGCAGACGATGGAGGAGATCAAGCAGACCAGGCTTGTGAATTTCTAGGTTTCAGTAGATAGATGAGGCTGTACTGAAGAGCTCAAATAGGTCTAGACGCGTCAATCAAGCGTATCGCACTATAGATATATTGCTTTCTTCTCTAATAGATAGCGGATCTGTGGCGCAACTTGGACAGCGCGCCGGGCTTCGGACCCGGATGTTGCGGGTTCAAATCCCGCCAGATCCGTTATGCTCTTATGAGCTGACAGCAGGATAATCTTTAAATAGATTTATATTGCACTGGATTCTATATGGCGGGCAACATCCATTCAAAGCTGCTCGGCAGGCGGAGGGTTTTCCTCTACTTGACTGTTTTCCTTTTCATAACTATGCTGCTTGACGGGCTGACGGAGCTCGACGTACCGATACACGCTGTAGACGACATAGGGATAGCTGTACTCTCGATAATTGGCGTGATAGTGCTGGCTCTTATGTGGAAGAAGGATTCCGAGGCAGGCCTCAGGACGCAGAATAACATACTTATCGGCCTTACCGCAATAATGATAATATTCCAGATATTCGGCATTGTGGTGGAGCACGCAAGCCCCATGGATTTCGGTGACGATATACCTGTCTTGATAGGGCTAATAATAATGCTGCTGAACGGCTTCCTGTAGAGACTCTGGAATTTGCTTATGGCTTGTTCGCTGTTTCTGAATAAATTTGGCGCACCAGAACAATCTTTATAAACCTATTCACCCATCATATAACATCTGTTTTTCCCGTTTACTGCAGCTTTGCAGGAGGGGTTCAACATGGAAAAGGAGCAACTCGAAAAGCTAGGCTCGTTCATAGAGGCCAACAAGGGCAAGCGCAAGTTTACGCAGAGCGTAGACCTTGTGGTGAACTTCTCTGGCATAGACTTCACCAAGCCGGACAACAGGCTCAACCTTGAGGTGAAGCTGCCGAACGGAAGGGGCAAAGAGAGCAAGGTGATGGTGTTCTCCGATGACCGGAACATAAATTCAAAGGTCGAGAAGTTCGGCGCCAAGATAGTCCCTGGAAGCGAAATCGCGACAATAAGCAACGACAAGGCCAGGCAGAACGAGCTGCTTGATTACGAGCTTGTGGCACAACCCAGCCTCATGCCTGCCATAGCTAAGCAGCTTGGGCAGTTCCTAGGGCCAAGGAACAGGATGCCGAGGCCCCTGGTTGGCAATATCGAGGACATAGTTGGCGGGATGGGCAGGTCTATCTACATAAGGAGCAAGGGTAAGTACCTACCTACGGTACACTGTGTCGTAGGCACCGAGAAGATGCCGGTAAATGAGATGGCTGCCAACATCGATGAAGTTGTAAACAGCGTCGTGAAGAAGGTTGGGAGGCACAATATCAGGTCGGTTTATGTGAAACTGACCATGAGCGAGCCGCTGAAGCTGATATAGGTGTAATCATGTTCACTAAGGATCAAAAGGTAAAATTCGTCAAAGACTCAGGCAGGGACCTGTCGAAGTACGGCACTATCGGCATCGTCAACCTTGCCGGCATACCTGACAGGCTTCTACAGAAGTCAAGGAACAGCTTGAGGGGCCAGACCAGGCTGATATTCGGCAAGAAGACCCTGCTTGTTAGGATACTGGAGAGCAACGCAAAGACAAAAGGGCTTGCGACGCACATGACAGGCACATCTGCCATACTGATCAGCAACTCTGATCCGTTTGACCTCTTCAAGAGCTTCAAGTCGAATGCGATAAAGCTGGCTGCGAAGCCGAAGCAGATAGCGCCGGATGACATAATGGTACACGGAGGGGAGACGAGCCTTCAGCCTGGCGCAGCCGTTACGGAGCTGAAACAGGCAGGCATAGATGTCCAGATACAGAAAGGCAAGGTCGTCATAGGCAAGGACAAGCTGCTTGTCAAGAAGGGAGAGCCTATAAGCACGATGGCGGCAAAGGTGCTGCACACGCTTGGCACGCTCCCGTTCACCGCATCGATAGAACCGGATGTGCTTATATCTAACGGAATCACATTCACAAAGGAGCTGCTCGACATAGACGAGCAGAGGACAATATCCGATATACGCTCCGCGTTCTGGAACGCATACTCATTATCTATGGAGAGGGGAATAATAAACCAGTACACGATTAAGCCTTTGATAGTGAAGGCGTTAATGCAGGCCAGGGCGCTTGGGATCGAGATAAAGGCATACGAGCCGGGCATAATAGAGGTGCTGCTCGGTACCGCATCTGCGCAGGCGGATGCGCTGAATGCGCTGGCCAAGGATCAGCCATCACAAACATGATGCTAGGTGAAAACATGGAATATGTCTACGCAGCGTTGCTTCTTGACGCAGCTGGAAAGGAGGTTACGGAACAGGGCCTTTTGGATGTGATAAAGGCCGCTGGAATGACTCCCGAGGAGGCAAGAGCGAAGGCGATGGTCGCGTCACTGAAAGGTGTGAACATAAAGGACGTGATCAAAAATGCGCAGAGCATGCAGATGCAGGCGGCGGCGACAAGCGCAGCCCCGGCAGCAGGTGCGGCTCAGGCAGCGGCGCCAAAGAAGGACGCAGAGGCAGAGAAGAAGAGCGAAGAAGAGGCCGCTAGCGGCTTGGCAAGCCTATTCGGCTGACCACGCAGTTCGAGGCTTCTTCATGCACACAGGTAGCCGTGCCGTTACGGTTATTGTAAGGTGCGTTAGCTTGCAAGCAGCAAAGGTTATATACATTGCTGACGGATTGCGATATTGGTAGATGGTATCATGGACGTTTGGGTAGAGAAGCACAAGTGCACAGGATGCGCGCATTGCCACGACGTTTGCCCTGTCGCGGTTTTCGAGATGAAGGACAGGGATTCTCAGGACGCTAACAACGACCACGCCCCTGAGGCGGACAAGTGGAAGGGGACTACGGACGCTGATGTGCTCGCAAAGTGGAAGGACGTGAACGACGGCCACCACCACTTCGCGGAGAAGTTCGACGGGACGAGCGGCGGGCTTTCGGTTGGAGTGAACGGCAGCGCGTGCATACTCTGCCAGGCGTGCCTGATAGAATGCGAAGGCGAATGCATCGTCATAACCGACGACGCTGGCACGGTGTACCGCTCGATATACAAGTAATCCGATTTTTGCATAGGGCATTTAAGCCTCTTCTGGGTAATATACTCTTTGCCTAGTGACCTTCATGATAGAGCAGCTTCAGCAACCCTTCCCGGACGAGCAGAGCCTTTCCGTGCTGAACGAGCACGTAAGGAAGTGGTTCCTTGACAGCTTCAAGGAGCTTACCCCTCCGCAGAAATATGCCTTCAAGCTCATAAGCGAGCGAAAGAATATACTTATAACAGCACCGACAGGCAGCGGGAAGACGATGTCTGGCTTCCTCTCCATAATAAGCAGGCTCTTCGATCTTTCGATGAGTGGGGAGCTTGAAGACCGGATATACTGCATCTACATATCTCCGCTCAGGGCGCTGAACAATGACATATACAGGAACCTGACAGCGCCGCTCGAGCAGATCTACCAGAGGATAGTCAAGGCGAAAGGCATCGACATAATAAAGGACAACATAAGGAAGGTAACGATCGCGGTGAGGACCGGCGACACATCGCAAAAGGAGCGCAGGGGGCAGCTTCTCAGGCCGCCGCACATACTCGTCACAACTCCAGAAAGCCTAGCAATACTCTTAAACTCTGAGAAGTTCGCCTTGAACTTCAAGGGCCTGGAGTACGTGATAATAGACGAGCTCCACGAGCTAGCCAATAACAAGCGTGGTGTGCACCTTGCGCTGTCGCTTGAGCGGCTCGGCGATCTGTCGGAAAGCAGCTTCACGAGGATAGGGCTCGGCGCCACCCTCTACCCGCTTGATGAGGCTGCGAGGTTCTTGGTAGGCTACGATAACGGCAAACCCAGGGACTGCCTGATAATAGACGCGTCTTGGAGCAAGCCGCTTGACATAAGGGTCATCAGCCCGGTAAGCGACCTCATCTACGCCGCTGAGGGGAGCATAGAGGACGCAACGTATGGGGAGATAAACAGGATAATAAAGGAGAGTAAGAGCACGCTCATATTCACCAATACTAGGAGCGGCACTGAGAGAGTCGTCTACAACCTCAAAAAACGTTTCAAATATGGCGAGGATATAGCGGCGCATCACGGCTCGCTCTCCAGGGAGTCGAGGCTGGAGGTGGAGGAGCTGCTGAAGAAGGGCTCGCTCAAGTGCGCCGTGTCATCCACGAGCCTTGAGCTCGGGATAGACATAGGGGCTATAGAGAACGTCATCCAGCTCGGCTCGCCGAAGAGCGTAACCAGGGCGATACAGAGGTTCGGCCGCGCAGGGCACAGCTTCAAGGCGACAGCGAAGGGCGAGACCATAATATTGAACAGGGACGACCTGGTCGAGTGCAGCGTCATGCTTGATGCAGCGCTGAAAAGGCACCTGGACTCCTTCTCTGTGCCGCAGAATGCGCTGGACGTGCTGGCTCAGCACATAGTAGGCATGTCATTGACAAGGAGGTGGGACGTTGACGAGGCGTTCGGCACTGTGAGACGTGCGTACCCGTACCATGATCTCGATATTGCGGATTTCAGGTACCTGCTCAATTACCTTGCGGGGGCGTATGTGGGGCTGGAGAGCCGAAGGGTGTACGCGAAGATATGGTACGACGAGAAAGAAAACGCGTTCGGGAAGCGCGGAAGGTTCACCAAGGTCATATACATGCTCAACCAGGGCACCATACCGGATGAGGTTGCAGTGAACGTATTCACTGCGCAGAACAAGTGGATAGGCAGCATAGAGGAGGAGTTCATGACAAGGTTGAAGCCTGGCGACGTGTTCACTCTTGGCGGGCGCCTATACAGGTTCGAGCATTCAAGGGGTATGAAAGCCTTCGTCACCGAAGCGAAGGACAGCGCTCCAACAATACCGCCTTGGTTCTCGGAGCAGTTGCCGCTCAGTTATGAGCTCGCTATGGAGATCGGCAAGTTCAGGGAGGAGTTCGGCAAAGCCGTTGCCGAGAGCATAAAGAAGAAAATGATGAGGCCGCTGCGCAGGAAGGCTGGAATACCTGACAAGGCGCGTGAGCTCCTTGATAGGATGCCAATAGACGAGAACGCAAAACAGGCGATGTTCGGCTATTTCGCCGAGCAGCTGCTCTTCGCGAAGGAGGTGCCGACCAACAGGCACATCCTGATAGAGTCGACATCCGATCCGGACTCGGGCAAGCGGCACCTGATATTCCATGCGCTTTTCGGGAGGAGGGTTAACGATGCGCTATCACGTGCGTTCGCGATGGCGCTTGGCGAGATGCTGGACATTGACGTCAGCATAATGGTCAATGACAACGGCTTCGTGCTTTCCGTAGGGGAGGAGATCGACATAGAGAGCGGCAGCGTGGACGACCTGGTATCTGACATAGTGAGCGCGAACGTAGGCAGGATGCTCAAGAAGAATATAAGGAAAACGGAGCTGATGAGAAGGAGGTTCAGGCACGTAGCTGCGAGGAGCTTCATGATACTGAAGAACTATAAGGGATACAAGATAACAGTCGGGAGGCAGCAGGTCAACTCCCAGCTGATACTAAGCGCTGCCGAGAAGATAGACCCCGACTTCCCGGTGATACGCGAGGTCTTCAGGGAGATATTCAACGACGTGATGGACCTGCCAAGGGCGGAACAGGTATTGAAGGACCTGAAATCTGGGAAAATCACCTATAGTGTCATAGTGACCACGTCGCCTTCGCCGTTTGCGCACGGCATGCTCACCTTCGGGCATGCGGATGTGGCAATGATGAAAGAGAGGAGGAAACACCTGCAGGAGCTGCACAAGCTCGTCATGAAGCGCATAAAGGGATGGAATGCGGCTCAATGATGATGTGGAACTGCTGGATGGCCTACCGGTCATATTCATAAAGAGCATAAACTCGCTTGTGATAGCTGACCCGCATCTCGGTTATGAGGGCGTGATGGCAAAAAAGGGCGTGTTGATACCAAAAGTAAACCTGAAGCACATATGTGCCATACTCGAGAAGTCAATCAAGGCGACAGGGGCGAAGACCTTGATCGTCGATGGGGATATAAAGAACGAATTCTCCACGGTCGACGAGGAGGAATTCAACGAGCTATATGAGTTCATAAACTTCGTGAATGAGAAGAGGGTATCGCTGGTGCTCATAAAGGGCAACCATGACAACTTTGTCGAGCGGTACAAGGAACCGTTCAAGCTGCAGATACACAGACAGGAGGCTGAGATTGGGGGATACCTCTTCTTCCACGGCGAGGAGCTGCCGGTCGGGATGAATGATGGAACGAAGATGCTCATCATGGGGCATGAGCACCCAGCCATATCCATATTCAACGAGGTAGGCAAGAAGGAGAAGCTGCGCTGCTTCCTTTACGGCAGGTTCGAGGGGAGGGAGATCCTAGTGCTGCCTGCGATAAACTACTTCGCTTCTGGCACTGACATCAACATCGTGCCTCAGAATGAGCTCCTTGCGCCGATATTCGAGAAGCTCGACCTGGGAAAGATGCACGCCATAGCCATCGGTTACGGCTCCACACTTGACTTCGGCACCATATCAGAACTCAAGCGGGCCTTGGGCTGATATCAGTGCAGCAGGGCTATGTAGAGCCATGGCAGCGCGTTAAGCGCCAGCCCTATCAGTATAAGGCCGGTGACAAACCTTATGAAGAACTCGCTCTTTATGTTTGTCTTGTAGATGCGCCAGCCGTCAAACCCAGGTATGGGCAGGAGGTTCACTATCCCAACAAGGAAATTGAGCAGGAATGAGAGGGCAAAAACGGTATAGATGAAATACAGCGCATGCGCTGACGCTGTGCTAGCAATCGCCTCTTTCTGATAAAGCGATACGCCTATATACCCCTTTGATGAGCCGTTGATTGCTATCGCGGTAAAGGTATAGTTACGGAGCGTGCAGGAAGGACCAGATAGGGAATAGCAACTCTGGGACAGCACAGCAACTTTGACCAATGAGCCAGGCTTGTCGCTGGATCCAGCTGCGACGAGATCCGTTATGTTATTCAGTTTCTGGCCATTCCAGTACAGCACCTGCATCCCGGGCGCGAGTATCCCGTTTGCCGGAGTATTCGGCAGCACGCTCTGTACGAATATGCCATTGTTCTGGTATATACCAGGCACGACGTACAGAAGCATGAGGAACATGAGCACGAAGAAGACTATCGCCGCTATGAAGTTTGCCGAGATGCCAGCTGCGGATATCGCATTCTGCTTCCGCTTGTCGAGCTTCTCTATCGCCTTCTCGTCAGGCTCGACGAATGCACCGATAGGTATAACACCGAAAAGCAGCACGCCTATCTGCTTGAGCTTTACTTTAGCCATCCTGGCCAGAACGCCGTGGGAAAGCTCATGTATTGTGAGTATTATGACCAGTGCTATTATCCCGGCTATAAGAGGGATGTCTATGCCTGGTATAACTGGAGCTACGCCGGGTATCTGGCTGGTGAGCAGGGCATTCTGCGGCGCACCAACGTATACAGATAGCGCATATGAGATCGTATTGGATAGCACGTTTGCCGCATTGTAGAGCAGCGAGGCTATTATAAAACCAGAAAATCCGGATATCAGTGTGACGCCATATACGAAATAGCCGTAGAGCGTGAGGCCGGAGAACGACGGTACGCATTCTGCGGCTGCAGAGGCAGCGTATGTCTGCAGCTGGGGTATGCTTACGAACTGCAGGGGCACGGCGGTGCAAGGCACGATGAAATAGAGGAAGAGGAGCAGGGTTACTATGCTGAATGCGAATAGTCTCTTATCCACCTTCCCTTTCAGCAGCGGATATGAGAGCAGCCCGAAGCCGATGACTATACCCCAGATCGGCATCTGCTTCCAGAAACTTTTATTCCTCTTTGATATGCTGTCAACGGTCTTCAGGCCGCCGCTGCCGCCGAACATGTACAGCCCGTAGCTTCCTTTCAGGGACTTCAGCCTCTGCACAAGAGTGCCTGATACGAAAAGTATCGCAATTGCCGCTATGACCTGGTTGACGAGGCCCAGAAAGCTGGCGTAGTAGTCTAGGCCAAGAAGGGCGAAGGCTATTACGAATATAGCAATGACGGCTGCGTTAGCAGCTGCAGTTTTTGATTTCCTGCTCTCGACCATAGAGTCGTAGTACTGTTTGCTTAAAGCTATATATTTGTTTAGACGAAGCCCAGGTAAATGTTTTTAATATAGAATGTACTATTCTCACGTGGTGGGATGGAGGAATGCGAGCTGTGCGGGCGGCAGATGAAAGATGCCTACATAGTTTCGATAGAGGGCGCAGACCTCAGGGTGTGTGCCTCGTGCGCGAAGGGCAAGAAGGTGCTTTACAGGGAGGTAGAAGGAAGGGGCAGCGCGCCTTCTAGAAAGACGATAAAGACCAGTGAAGAAGAGGTCGAGCTCGTAGAAGGATATGGTAAGATCATGCATGCGGCACGGGACCGGATGCAGCTGCCGCTTAAGGTCCTGGCAGAGATGATAAACGAGAAGGAGGCGCACCTGCTAAGGGTCGAGGAGGAGAAAACCATGCCATCGATAGAGCTCACGAAGAAGATAGAGAAGGCTCTCAGCATAAAGATAACGCAGCAAAAGGGCGGCGACCAGAATGTGCATGTAGGCAAGAAGCCTGGGGGAGTTACGCTTGGAGACTTCTTCAACGTGTAGTGACCTGGTGTAGATAATGGTCCTCCAGGCCTTCGGCTTTGCCTTTTCAGCTGTAGTGGTGTGGTCGGTAGCGGCGATGATAGAGAAGAAAGCCGCAGTAAAGATCGGCAGGTTCATAACCCAGGCGGTAATAGTAGGCGGCGGGATCATACCCACCATCATTTATTTTCTGTATTCTGGCGGCTCAATTGCAGGCGTGGTGCCTATCTCATTGGCAATAGGGGCCGGCATCCTGTTCGGGGTTGCCGGCATCCTCTATTACAAATCCTTGGAGACAGAGCGCCTGACCAACGCATATGCCACTGGGCTGATCCAGCCTGTCATAATAATAATATTTAGCGTGCTCGTTCTCTCAGAGACCATAACACCGTTGGCAATAGCCGGTGGCGTTGCAATCTTTGCCGGTTCATTTTTCGTCTCCACCAACAAGCGTAACAGGTTCAACTGGGGGCTCTTCCCGGCGTTCGTAGCAAACCTGATGTGGGGCGGTTGGTGGGTCCTGCTCTCGCTTTCGGTGACCTATTCCGGGCAGCTCGCAGGCCCGATAACTGTGGCGAGGTCGGTGGGGTTTGCAGTGGCGCTTTTCCTGCTCTGGTTCTTTTATCCGAAATCAAAGAGGATAGGCGCACACAATACACGGCTGTGGGGCATACTAGCCATAGGCGTGATAGGAGGCATATTGGACGGCCTTGGTAATTTGCTTAACGGGTATCTCATTGTGCTGCGATTCCTGTATGTTGGCGGTATAATCTGGGTGCTGGCACCGTGCATAGTGGCAGTACTCGCATACTTCGTATACAAGGACAGGCTCACAAAGGTGCAGGCTATGGGCTTGATTGTGGCGATTGCGGGCGCAGTGGTGGTGGCCCTTGCCTGATGCACGTAAGAACGTTTTTAACCCTGAATGGGATATTTTATAGGTGCAATGTCGGTAGACCTCGGCAAGCTGGTGGTCAGGAGGAAGATAACACTGAGCGAGCTGAACGGCCGCGTAGTTGGTATAGGCGCGTACAACGTGCTCTACCAGTTCCTCTCGATAATAAGGGGGCCGGATGGAACCCCGCTCAAGGATTTCAAGGGAAATGTAACAAGCCATCTCTCAGGCCTTTTCTACCGGACGATAGACCTGATAGACAATGGGATAAAGCCGGTCTATGTATTTGACGGCATCCCATCGATGCTCAAGCAGAAGACTGTAGAGGCAAGGATGAACAGGCGAGAAGAAGCCTACCAGGCATGGCAGCAGGCGAAGGAGGCTGGAGAGCTCGAGGAGGCGAAGAGGTACGCGCAGCAGAGCACGCGGATAAACAAGTACATAATAGAGAGCGCCAAGGAGCTGCTCGGCTACATGGGCGTAGCCCACATAAACGCGCCAAGCGAGGGGGAGGCGCAGGCTTGTGATATGTGCAAGAAGGGGCTTGCGTATTCTGTAGCGAGCCAGGATTACGATACCCTGCTGTTCGCGGCTCCGCGGATCGTGAGAAACATGACATTGAGCGGGCGGAGGAAGCTGCCGCGGAAGAACGTCTACATAAACATAGAGCCAGAGATGGTGGAACTGCAGACAACGCTGAAGAGCCTCGGGCTGAGCCAGAGGCAACTGATATGGGTGGGCATACTCCTGGGCACGGACTTCAATGATGGAATAAAAGGAGTCGGCCCCATAACAGCGGTTAAAATAGCGAAATCGGCAAAATCCCTTTCAGATGTGGAAAGATGCGTGAAGGAGAAATATAATCAGGAGTTCGAGCTTGATGTCAAGGAGGTTGAAGACCTCTTCACAAACCCTGAAGTATCTGAGATAGATCAAAAAAGCCTCGATAAGGAGATTGGGGGATTGCCTGACAGAACGAAGCTCGTAAAGTTCATGTGCGATGAGCACGACTTCTCACATGAGAGGATTGAAAAGTTTTCTGAAAAGCTCTGGGAGAAAAGGATATCGTTAAAACAGCACCGTTTATTCTAGACTCACATGAACCTTGAGAGGTTGAACTGCTTTGACCCGCGCTCTGACGCAGCTGTCCCGAAGACTGTTTCTATCTCCTCCTTTATGAGGTTGAGCCTCTGCTTCATGTAGGGTTCGAGGTCGTACCTGTCTGCGAGGTTTATTGCCATGCTCAGGTACTTCTCTATGCCACCTTTTGATATTGTCAATATTATCCTGCCGCCGCATCTCGTGCATTTGCCAACTAGTGGAATCCGCCTGTACTTCGCGTTGCATGAGACGCACCTGAATCCCTGCTCCGAATAGGAGTGGAGGTTGCCCATAAGATCGCGGATGAAGTGGCTGGATATCAGCCTTCTCGCCGTGTCGCGCCTGTCTATGCTGTAGAGCTTGTCCATCAGCTTGAATTGCAGCTCGACCTTTTCGTCCATAGTCTTGAGCTTGGTGTATATGCTCTTCTTCGGCGCATCGTCTATCGCATGCGTTGTGCTCTCATGCGTGAAAAGGAAACCGTCGAATACTGACTTTGTGTTCAGCCTGTCTGCGATGCTCTCCACCTTTACGTCCGAAGGGGATGCCCGCTCGGTCGTCTTATTGTAGAAAGATATCCCATAGCTCGGCACTGTCTCCATCTGCCATGCCTCATCATCCACCTCCTCTGGATGCACGTTGACGGTCAGTATGAGGGGTGCGTCCATCGTCCCGCCTATCATGCTCGGCAGGTATCTCCTTGAGAAATTTATGAGCGCATCAAGAAGCAGCATTGTGGTGTCCTCGTCTCCGTCGCAGTTCCTCCTCCTCGCCGCTAGCGTGAAAGGGTGCGCGAATCCTACGTTCGCATCGGTAAACCCTATTACCCTGCCGAGGACCCCGGCTGACGTGTGCGGCGAGAGCGTTACGACATACTGGCCGATCATGTCATCTACATTAGCGGCGTTGTAAAACGGATCGATCCCATAATACCTCACAAGAAGGTCATCCACGAACTTCGCCACCCTCAGCAGATGCTCTGCGCACTTCCTGTTGATCACAAGGTCCTGGTGCCTCATCTCAACAAGCTGCCCGTCGTTTTCCAGCTTATTCCCCATGTAATCATGCGTATAGCCCAGCTTTGCAAGCATCTCTAGGCTGGTCGACACCTCTTTGGGATAGAAGTGCGTCATTGGGGCATCTGTGGCGTCGAACCTGCTCGTACCATCCTTGAAGGTGTATATGCCATGGACGCTGCGCAGTATCCCTTTCTCTAGCGGCTCGGGGACCTTGTCGCCGCTTGTAAGGCCTTTTACCCCTTTGACCGTCTTGATCTGACCTCCCATACCGAGCTTCGCAATTGCGCTATCCATCGCCCTCGCTATGCTCATGGTGCGCACGCTGCTTCCTGTCGTATGGCCACCGCAGCTCGCGCACCTTGAATCGCTGCTTCTCTTGCCGCAGCTTGTGCACCTCCGCTCTATGTAGGCCCTTACGTTGTGGACCGTGCAGAATGCGGAGCTGAGTTGCTCCCCGCCAGCCGGGCACCTATAGCTTGCCAATTCAACCTCCACTCCTTGGCTGCCCATCTGCTTCCTCTCGCCCATGTACGCTTTTGATATGTTGCGCTCCTTACCTCCTGCTTCTCCTATAGGGAACAATACGTTCGGCGCAGGCTTCATCAGCCTCTCCCTGGCTTTCTCGGGCCTTCCGATCCTGGCGCCTACCCTGAACGAGCGCTGCATTACCCTGAACGGCGCTACTGCATTGAGCGCCGTTATTGGATCATCGCCAGTATACTTTACCTGCTTCAGGTCTAGCTTTTCTCCTTTGACAAAGCCTAACGTTGCAATCAGGCTCTGGGCATTCCCTCCGAGTATCTTTATGCTGCCGCTGTCTATGTGAGGTATGCATAGGCTCTCTATATATTGTCTGGCCGCATTTGCTAGTTTTTCTGGTATGACCAGCTCCTCGACATCGAATATGCTGCTGCCGTTATGCTTTATTTCGGATTCGGACACCGATTTAGCCAGGCTTGATAGCTCCGATACATTCAAGTCCTGGTACTCATACAAGTACATTGGGTGCATTGGTACCTTGTATTGCATTGAGAGCAGGTACGCCTGCTCGAAGCTCGGAGACTCGGGCAGCGCGTCGTTGTAGCCGCTCTCCCTGAGCTGCGCGCTCCAGAACTCCTCCACATAGCTCGACTGGGAGAGCTGTGTGCTTGTTTTCTTGAAGTCACCAAGGGTTATCAGCATGTCCCCTACGCTGATTATCTTCGCTATATCGTTCTTCACCATGCGCGCTTGCTCTGCCGTATTTATGCGCATCGCTTCGCCGCTCTTCAGCTTGACAAATGGCCCTTCTATCGTATCGACGGGCATCGCTACGCTGCCCTTGCCCGGCTTCTCTATCTTTACCTGCGTACCTACCGCTATGAACTCATCAAGTATTATCATCGTAGCCGGGCTGAACCCCTTTGCTGCCATGCCCGTAAGCCTTGACCTGCCATACCTCAACCTGAAAGCGCCGCTGTGGTCAGGATACGCTATCACCGGCCTGCCTCCGACAAGCTCTGTAAGGAATGCCGGGTCGTGGTGCCCCTCATTCGGGTTCTGCGTTGACTTACCGACGCGTATTGTAGCGCTCAGCCAGCCCCAGTCCAGCCCGACGGCCTTGGAGTACTTCATCACGTTCTTTGCCTTCTGAGCTATCCCTTCGCACGTGACGAGAGCTACGCCGCCACGTACCCTATTGGTCATGAGAGTTGCATTGCCGTCCAAGTCGATTCTCTTTATGTTCCTGTGCACGCTGACCTCTAGCTCCTCGGTTGGCAGCCCGTCTATGCAGACCGGGCAGTTCTCGAGTATCACCCTGATGTCCTGCTCGCTCGGGAGGTACTGCAGCCGTGCTGCTCTGGTATGATAGAGCATTATCTCCTCGATGCACCGCTCCACCTCAACCTTCTGAGCCTTGTACTGACCTATGCCGAAGAACCTTCTCGCATAGTCCCCCAGCACCACGGAAAGCGCAACGCTTGTCCCGCCTGCCGAACGTATAGGGCCCGCGTATAAGATGGCAAGATAATCGGTGCCATCGGGATTCCTATGGAACTCTATGCCAGGCATGCCCTCTGTCGGTGCCACGAGTATCCCTTCCGTGAGTATTGAGAGCCCTACGCGCAGGGCCAGCGTTATCCTCTGTTTTGTGTCCATGGCAAACTTTTCATTGGTGCATATCTCTTCCACCATCTTGAATGCAAGATACTGCCTGTCCTTTGCGCTGTGCTGCTTCTCACGTATCATTGTGGCTATGCCTTCGAAACCTATTATCCCCTCGACCCTTGAGGCCAGATCCGGCGCGGGTTTTATTTCCACGCTCATCTCTGGATCGTACCCCTTTGCACGGGCCTTGCCTGCGACTGAGTATGCGGCGTCTGCTGCCCTGCTAAGCATTGCGAAGTACTCGTCTATTTCCATCTCTCGTCATCCTCGAAGTTTATGGTGGTGAACCTGCCGGTCGACGCTTCGTATACCGGCAGCATGCATGGCGTTGGTATGTGCCCAGACCTCTGCTGGAAACTTGTTGTGCCCTGCCATGTGCCGCTGTTAACTATTCTTACCCCATGGTACTCTGCGATGCCGTTCTTGTGTATGTGCCCCATGTGCAGTATGTCGGGCACCTTGTCTATGACCAGCTGGTCCTCCTTGCTAGGCACTATGACATTGCCGCCGTACACCGGCGAAAGGTGCCTGCGCTTCAGCACCTCGACCATCGCTTTCTCCGGAGCTGCGTAACTAAGGTCTGGGATTGCACGTATTATGGAATCGAGCGATGTGCCATGATATGCAAGCACATCCAGCCCATGGAGATTGATATAGCTCGGGTTTGTTACTATGTGGACGTTGTCAAGCTTGAAATCCTTGATAAGCTCCTCTCCGAGGGCAGGCTGTGGCTCCGCCCTGCCAACCGCATCGTGGTTTCCAGGCATGACGAACACGTGTATGTAGTCCGGTATCATGCTTATGAAGTTGAAAAGGAGCTTGTATTGCAGGTATATGTCGTGTATAGCGAGGTCGTACTCCTGATCTGGGTAGATCCCTATGCCGTCTGCAACGTCGCCAGCCATTATTATGTACTTTATCTTCCCGGCTATCCTGTCCTCCCTCGACTGGACCTCGCCATTCAGCCATTTTAGCATCTTCTCGAAGTTCTTCTGCATGAACTGCTTGCTGCCGACGTGTATGTCTGACATGAAGGCTATCGCTATGTCGTCCCTGACCGTCTTCTGCTCCTTTATCGGCACGTCAGGCCACAAGATCTCGTTCGCCATGAGGAACTGGTTCGAGAGCTTCCCCCGTATAGCTACGACTTCGTCGTTCACGAGGCGCTTGCTGCTATCGAACAGGCCCTTCGACTGGTGCGATGTGCCGTTCATGAACATCACTTTTATTTCTGCGGTGTCGTCCTCTACAACGACCATGATGTTCCCCTTCTTCGTGGCGATTTTCGTGGTTACCATCCCTACAATCGTGACTTCTCGCCCGCTCATGTAGCTCCTCGTGGCGGATATGCTCTGTGAGATTGCGGCGCCGGTCCTTCTTTCCTCCAGTATCCTTCTGATCTTGTCCAGCCTGTTCTTAAAGTGGTCTACGAAATCGTCTATGCTGCCCCCTGTCGTGAGCCTCTCCTTGTTTGTTATCTTGTAGTATGCATCTATTTCCGAAGCCGCGGCGGCGAATCCGGCTTTTAATTTCACCTTGACAGGCATGGGAGCCTTTTCCTTCGTTATTTGGTCCACAATCGCCACGATCTCCTCCTTAGTGGCTATGCTCAGTCCCGCGTCGGCCTTGTGCATTTCGACAAGCCTAGCGACTACTGTATTCATCTCAGCGCCGCTTACAAGAGATTCGTCAACATCCGCTGCCAGCAGTATCCTTGCCTTCGAAAGAGTGGAAGAAAGCTCTTTTAGAGCATCTTTGCTAGCCATGTGTCATTCTTTGATGGCCTCAAGCATGCTAAGTATGCTCCACAGCATAGTCCTCGCCTGCGCCGGCAAGTTTATGTCATTGCTGACGCCGTCTATGCTGTATATGGCGGATGCTATCCTTACAGTATCATCGCCTTTTTCGTTGAGCTTAGCCTTTGCTTCGGCAATCGCTGTTCGAACATTCTTTGGTACGCTGGTGTCATTCAGCAGCATATCCATCCTAGCGGATATCTGGACAATCATCTCCGCTATCTTCTTTTCATCTGCCATACCGTCACCCTCTATAATAAGCAGAACTAATTTGATGAAAGAAGTATTTATAGTTATCTGATAGGGTTATTGCCGCCTTTTCTACGCCCAAGGAGTATAAGTGGGATGACATCAAGAGATTTATATCGTTATGTGGAACGCCATCCTGACGTATGTGCCTAGCAGTATTGTGATTACTGCTGCACCGAGCGAAAAGGCGAGTGTCTTGCCAACGCTTCTGGCTATACTCCTATCGCTCGCGAGCGCTATCATTGACGATGTGATTACCAGGACTATTGACGTTAAGATTATCGCTGTGGCTATACCGGCTGCACCGGAGTACCCGAATGCGAACGGCGCAAGCGGGAATGCCGTGCCAATCAGATAGAATATACCTACATAGAAGCCGGAGGATTTCGCGGTTGGAGTGGCGCTGGCGACAGCAAATTTCTTGTCTATGTCCTTCTGGTAGCCTGTGGAAAGGTACGCGCCAGATGCCATAGAGAGCGTTCCGGCTATTGCGGTTATGCCGCCTGCCACGAATACAAGGTATGGGGTCCTGAGCGCGGCGGCAAGCCCAACTACAACGGCGAGCAGCTCTACCAAGCCGTCGTTCATCCCGAACATCACATCGCGTATGTTGTTGAAAAACGTGTTCCTGCCGACAAGCCAGTCCTCCAGTTTAGCCTCATCATTGTACTCGCTCTTCCGGACCTTTTTTATTATCTCCTCCTCCTTGCGCGAGAGACGCGATGCGCTTATCGCTTTTGTGAAACGCTTGTGGTGCCATTCCTCCATGTGCTCTATGAGCTTCACGGTAACAGCAAGTCCGAATATCGCCTTGCAGAGCGTTACGAGGAACAGGTCTGGGCCTGCCTTGGCTTTCGGCCTCTCAACCCCGTTCTCTTCCAGGAATTCTCCCCATAGGTTCGCGTGCTTGGCCTCCAGAGCTGTCAGCTTTTTGATGGCCTTTGCCACATTTGCGTTCCTCTCCGATTTCAAGAACGCCGCGTAGGCATCCCTGTGCAGTATCTCATCTTTATACAGCAAGAGCACGGATTTTGTTTTTTCGTTCATCCGATCATGCTCGCTATTGCTTCCCAAGCCTTTTTATCAGTTCCTTAAGCGGCAATGCATTCAGCACCCTGTCTTTGGTCAGCCATCCTCTCCTTGCTGTTCCAACACCGTACCTCACCATCGAATATTCATGCGTCCTATGGGAATCCGTGTCTATTGCAAACATCACCTTGTACTTCGAGACAAGCATTATGTTTGTGTCGTTTAAGTCCATCCTCCTAGTGGAATTTATCTCCATCGCCACGCCGTTCCTCTCTGCGGCTTCAGCCACCTTCTCGAGATCGACCTGGTAGGGCTCGCGCTCTCCGACTATTCGCCCCGTAGGATGGGCAAGCACATGAATCATCCCGCTGTCAATCGCCTTGACTATCCTCTCGGTCATCTGCTTCTTATCCATTTTCGTGCTATTGTGCACCGCGCCCAGGACGCAATCCATCTGCCTTAGGGTCTTGCTGCTAAGGTCCAACGACCCGTCTTTCAGTATGTCGCACTCTGCGCCCTTCAGTACGGTGATCTTCCCGTCAAGCCTGTCGTTAAGCTCGTCCACGCTCTTCAGTATCTTCTCGAACCCCTTGTCATCCTTGCCGTTCGCTATACGAGTGCTTTTTGTATGGTCTGTATTCGCTATGTACTCATAGCCAAGCTTCTGCGCAGCCTCGGCCATCTCTTCAAGGGTGTTGGCGCCGTCGCTCTCTTTTGTGTGGGTATGCAGGTCCCCGCGGATGTCTTTCTGCTCTACAAGAACCGGTATCTTGTGCTTCAGCGCGAGCTCGACTTCGCCTCTCGCTTCCCTCATCTCAGGGGGCACCCACTGCATGCCGAGCTTCTCGTATATGCTCTCCTCCTCAGCTCCGCCGATGTTCCTGTTCCTCCTATCAAAGAGGCCATACTCATTCAGCTTATAGCCCTTCCTTACGGCTATTGTCCTTGTCTGTATGTTATGGTCTCTGCTGCCTGTGAAGTACTGCACAGCCGCACCGAAGCTCTGCGGCTCCAGCACACGCAAATCGCAGTTCAGCCCCAGCTTCAGCGTCACCGTAGACTTCGTAGGGCCCTTTGCTACCACTCCGGATACCTCTTTCATCTTCGTGAAGAAGTCCATCACCTCCTCGTTCCTTTTTGATATCACAAGTATGTCAAGGTCGCCGACCGTATCTCGCATCCTCCTTGTCGAGCCGGCTATCATGACCCGCTCTGTCAGGCCGCTATCTTTGAGCTTCCTGACCAGCGTTTCCGCTTCAGGAAGTGCATCGCCTATGAACATGCGCCCCTTGCTCGCCTCGTATACGCTCAATCCCTTTAGAATCGCATCCTCGCTTTTTTCGCCGAAGCCTTCCAACCCGCTTATCTTGTGGGACGCTATGGCCCTTTTCAGGCCTTCGATATTCTTTATGCCGAGTTCCTTGTAAAGTGTTATCGCTTTCTTTGCTCCAACGCCGCTTATCGCAGTGAGCGAGGCGATGTCAACAGGATACTTCCTCTTCAGCTCCTCGTACTTCTTTATCTTGCCAGTCTTGATGTACTCCTCTATATGCCCAGCTATCGACTTCCCTACGCCAGGCAGCTCCATCAGCGCTTTCGTCCCTCCCTTTTTGTAGATATCCTCTATTGGCTCCTGCAATGTCTCTATTGTCAGGGCTGCTTTCTGGTACGCCCTCACCTCAAACCTGGCTGTAGGCTTCTCACTTAGGCTGAGCAGCTTCGCTATCACATTTAGGATATCGGCGATGCCCTTGTTCTCCATGTTCTCTATTCCGGTTGCGAAAAGAACGATTTTAGCACTTTGTATCCATATTAATAATGGTGGATATGGGGGAGGATTTGGACGTTGGTAGGGTCAGGACTCTTGAAAAGCTAAACAGGCTATACCTAGCGATAATATCGAGGTACAGGGATTATATCGAGGAGCACGAAAGCATATCTTTGGCGGAGCTGCCTGTGCTGGTGACCCCGAAGAACGTGGCGGTCGCTGCCAAAGTCGACGAGATTAAATCCTCTTTCGAAAGGTACGATTATGAAAAAGATTTTAGGGAGGCCGGCACTGCGGCTTTCGAGTTCGTCAGGAACAACGTGGATGACGTAGTCCTGCCATTGCAGTTCTGGCTTGCCACGGAGGAGACGCTCGCATTCATGATGGGCGACATATTGGATAGGTGCGCACTCCTATGCTCGATACTGATCGCCCTGGGCAACCCATCGTCCAAGGTTGCCGTAGTGATGAAAGGAGATGCCAGAAGGATATTCGTGCATTGCGAGTTTTCCGGAGCCGTGTACATGTTCGACCTCGGCGACGGAATAAGGAAGTTCGCTACAAAGCAGGAACTGGTCGCCTCGCTGAACATAGACGCGGATACGACAGCTTATGAATTCAACGACATGACGCAGACCGACATCAGTTGATCCATGTCCAGGTTTGCAGTCTACCTTCTGCTCCGTAGATATGTGCGCCTGTGCGCCCTCTTGAGGCGCCTGACCTTCTGCACGTTCCTGTATCGTTTGCCTATCTTCCTCTTTCTTCTTGAAACGGTCTTTTGCATTTATTCACCTATACCATGTCTATCGCAGATATCATTATTGGGAGTATTATAGTCGCGTCTCCGTCTATCGTGACATAGTCCGCCATTTCCTTTATCTTGCCCCAGGATACGGCTTCCTGCAGGCGCGCTCCTGAGAGGCTTCCATCGTACTGCGTTGCCGTTGTTATGTACACTGCGTAGTCAAGCCCGCCCTTGAACTGGTTCCACCATATCACGTGGTGCTTGCTGATTCCCCCTCCTATCATCAGCGCCCCTGTGACCTTGTTGTCGAACGCTATGTCACTCAGCCGCAGCTCGTCCTTTATGAGGTTGAGCTTGAAATCATGGTCCTGCGCAAATATAGATAGCTGTGTGCCGAACGCGCCGTCGAGTATGCCTGGGTTGAAGACAGGCACGTTGCTGAGGTATGCCTGCCTTATTATGGATCCGTTATCCTTGATGCGCTTGCCGAACTCGTAGATCAGCTCGCTTGCGCTGTACTCCTTCTTGTAATCCTTCGAGCTGTAGATGTCGCCCATTATCGCAGTGAACGTGTCCTCTAGCTTCTGGCCGTACTCCTTGTTCTCTATGAATACGTTGCCAAGCCTGTATACCCCCATCTTGTGCAACTCGCTGTCGTCCGCGCCGAACGACCCAAGGCTATATCTGCCGCCAGCGGCCCTGGCAAGGTCGTGGTCCAGGGTGCCTCCAGTCGTTATTATCGCGTCGAAATGCCTCACCATGCCCGCCAGGACTCCGCGTATGCCTGTCGACACTATGTCTGCAGGGAAGGACAGGAAATTGAAAGAGCTCTTGTCATTCATCATCTTTTCAAGTATACTTACTCCCCTCACCATGTGCTGCGCAGAGAATCCGCCTACGGATTCCATCGAACTGACAAGCTCCGACACGCGCATCCCTCTCTTTAGCCGTACGTCAACTACTGGCCTTTTGAGGATGCTAAGCTTTGACCTCTTCATCGAAACCAGTGGATATTTGCTATGTGCATTAATATTTGTTTCGCCGAACGACATACGAATAGCTTTTTATCCTTTTGTAGAGATTCATCATTTACGACCAGGTAAGTGAATGGCTCCGGAGATGAGCAGGGACGACGAGGAGATACTCAGATTCATAGAGAGCGCCAAGCCCAAGATCTATGTTGTGGGCACAGGCGGCAGCGGAAGCAACACGATAACAAGGCTGGCGAGCATAGGCATCCAGGGCGCTACGCTGATCGCAATGAATACGGACGCTCCGCACCTTGTAAAGACAAAGGCCGAGAGGAAGCTGCTGATCGGAAAGAAGGTCACTAGGGGCATGGGTGCGGGCAGCGACATAAAGGTCGGTGAAGAGGCTGCAGTGGAGAGCAAGGAGGAAATACGCCACATGCTTTCAGATGCGCAACTGGTGTTTGTAACCTGCGGGCTCGGCGGAGGCACGGGCACTGGATCGATAGCAACAATAGCCCACGAAGCTAAGGAAGCCGGCGCGCTGACCGTGGCGATCGTGACGCTGCCGTTCTCAAGCGAGGGCAAGACGAGAATGAGGAATGCGCTGGAGGGCCTTTCGAAACTCAAGAAGGTTACCGACACCGCGATAATAATACACAACAACAAGCTGCTCTCCGTGGCGCCTGACCTCCCGCTCAACATGGCGTTCAGGATATCCGATGAGGTGCTCGCTGGTGCCACGAAAGGGATAGTCGAGATGGTGACCAAGCCGGGCATGGTTAACATAGATTTTGCAGACCTGCGCAGCGTGCTGAAGGATTCAGGCTATGCTGTGATAGGCACAGGGGAAGGGCTGCCAGGAGGAGATGGAACCGGCAGGGCGCAGATAGCGTTGGATAACGCGATAAGGAGCCCGCTGCTTGATGCGGATCTCGCGACGGCGAACAGGGCACTCGTCAACATAATAGGCGGAGAGAGCATGACTCTGAGGGAGGCGGAGAGCGTATTCCAAGAGGTGGCAGGAAGGATAAAGGATGATGCATTACTGAAATGGGGGGCGAGGATAGACCCCGACATGCAGAAGGATTCGCTAAAGGTCATGCTCGTTGTGAGCGGCGTGAACTTTCCGGATTACAGCGATGAAGGGCTTACAAAAAGGATAAAGGAGAATGAGGACCTCGACCTTGACGAGCTTTTCGAGAGCGGTTAGCGCGCTGATGGTCTAGCTTTATCAGTCAGCCTGTTTCTTCGCATTGGAGGTGCCGGCGATATTCTTGCTCGATATCTTTCTCTTGAGCACAACGCCGTTCTTATAGCACTTGCTGGAGCAGTAATAGCCGACATTTCCGGTCTTGTAGACAT
Organism: Microcaldota archaeon; assembly: GCA_021806185.1. The sequence continues at coordinate 24,436 of JAJZXZ010000001.1, forward strand.
ACATTATCCCCCTCCCTTTCGGCACTTCTCCGGAGCAGTATGAGCATTTCATCGAATCGCTACTTTACCCTTATCTCTTTCGCTTCCCTGCTCGTATCTGGCAGCCTGATTATGTCGCCGACCTTCGCAGGTCCTAGCATGTTCCTTCTTATTATCCTGCCCTTGTCCTTCCCTTCGAGGATCCTGCAGCTCACAGAGTATATCTCCCCGTATATACCGGTCTTTGCCTTAGTATTGATTTCTACTATCTCTGCAAGGTATCCGGAGAATTGCCTCTGTTGCTCTTCGGCCATTCAATCATTCCGTTGCCTTCTCAGTGTCCTGTGGGGGCTGCGGTGCCTGCGCCTGCTCCGCGCCCTGCTGCGGCGCCTGCTGCGCATCTTTCTTTGGCGCTCTGGCCCTCGGCTTCTTCTCGACTTTCGGCTGCCCCTCAGATGGCGCTGCGGCCTTCTGCGACGCCGCTCTCGAGCTTCCGGTGACCCTTCCGATAACATCCTTTATCACAGCCGTAGCGGTACCCTGGTTCTCCACCGCGATGGCTGCGCACGGCACGATCAGCCCTATCGACTTGCCTAGCTCCTGCTTGCTCGGCACGTACGTATATGCGATTTTCTTCTGCTCGCATATCATAGGTATATGCATTACAACCTCTTCAGGCTCCACGTCCGTCGCTATCACAACAAACGTAGCGAGCCCTCGCTCCACGCTCTTCGTGACCTCATTGGCCCCTTTCTTCACAGAGCCAGACTGCTTCGCCAGCTGGAGCGCTTCGTATGTCTTCGCGACTACCTCGTTCGATACCTCGAACTTCACGTAAGATTTTGCCATTTTAACACCGTCGGTTTCCGTCATTCAGTATTAGGCTCCCCAATAAAGAAGAACAGACTGTGGATAGCTATTGGTCTGAAGCTATATAAACCTTTTTGTGGCGGCTAGCCGAATATCTTCGTTTCCGCCTCTTCCGCCTGGAAGCCCTCCCGCTTGTGAGAGCCATCGCACATTGGTTTGTGGTTCGAGTGGCCGCATCTGCAGAAGTGAAACTTCACTTGACCGTCTATCAGGACCAAGTTAGGGCCGTCTTTTGTGGACTTTACAATTATTTCTGTCATGGAATCATGTTGTCAAGGGTAGCCATAACCGCCGTAGCCGCCAGCCGTAGTCGACACCGTGGTCGATGCCTGCTGGGCCGTTGTGGTGGATGATGCAGGTGACTGGTGCGCCGGCCCTATGGTAAATATCCACATAACCGGCTTGTAGAACTGGGTGTTCGTCATCGTCCCTGATGTTGCGTTATATGTCCATGTATCCTGGAATGCGTAGCTTCCGCCAGTATATGCGCCTGTAGATGCATTGAACGCACCGCCAAGGAACGTCCAGCTGCCCCAGGTGTTCGGATAGTGCGCAACGGTGGTCAGGCGCACAGGTGCGCCTGTGCTGTTAACGAAGGTTATGCTCGGGCTTATCTGCCCATTCACCTCGAACGCGAAACCGTATGCTGGTGTTTGGTTCGGGTAGCCTGGTGGGCTGCTAACATTCGTGATGTTGAATGTCGCCAACGTGAAGTTGTACGCCGAAACGCTCTTGTTGTTTATCGATACATACGTGCCTGCCGGTATTATTGCCGTAATATTCACCCCGTCTGGCGCAGTCACGCTTACAGAGGAGGCTTTGCTCGCGTTTGCAGTCTCGCTCTTCTTGCTGAACGTGCTCATCATCGGCGTTGCAGCAACGGTTGTCGGAGCTGCCGTGACCGTCGTAGGCGCAGTTGCGGCCGTCGCAGTTGTTGTGGTGGTCGGCGCCTTATAGGACGTCGCTACGTAATACACCGCAGCTATGATTATTATAACTACAACTATCGCTCCTATAGCCAAGCCAGTCTTCGCCATATCAATCCCCACACTAACTTTTCGCAGTCATTTATTTATATGTATCTAATTGGTCAGCGAACGTGGCACGCTCGGTCCTGATGTCGCTGCTGAACTTTATGTCTGGCATGTTAATGAACTACCAGCACTGTAGACGAGTGTGCGGCACCTAGATCTACACGCACGGGCTCAGCCGTGCTTTGCAGGATTTCTCCTTACAAACCTAGGTGAAAAGGATAAGACCTTCAGCTTTTTCTCTCTAGTGCTTCGAGTTTCGCCCTTGCGGTGTTTATTGCCTCCTGGGCCGTGTCAAGGTCTGCACTTATTCCAGAAATAATGTCTTCTCCTGTGCCGGCAAAGTACCATCCCTCTCTGAGTTCCTCATTGCTCAATGCCGCCGAATTCCTTGAACTGAATACTAAAATCTTCCCGCGATGCTTTTCCATGAACTCTGTGTCTAAGAGCACCGAAGCGTCAGCAAGAGTTTTGCCTAATTTCTTGGCAAGTTCCGCACCCTCCTTTACGGAATCCACCTCGCCTGGAGCTAGGCTGTAGTTGCCATTTTTGTCAACCAGCACCATCCGAGCCCAACA
>JAJZXZ010000027.1 GCA_021806185.1 Microcaldota archaeon
TATACGCGCAGGGGAGCAGAAGCGTGCTGCTGCCGAACAGCACCAGCTATTCGGGCAAGATAGGCGTGGTGCTGAGCTCGCTTGGCTCGGGGTTCAACGCCGCCGAGGCGCTGTCAATAAACAGCTCCTACGGGCGCATAGTGCTCTACAACAACGCAAACTACTCGCCGGCAGCGCCTAAGGCCGCATACACGCTGCTGCCGTACACGCAGAGCTTCGCCGCCCCTAACGGCAACATGAGCCTTCCGGCAAGCATTCTGCCTGGCTCGCAGCTGCCAGTCACTTTTACCATAGACACCGGCTCCAGCACCCCTGTGAGCGTTGCGCCCCATATAACGATATACGACGTCAACATGACCCCGGTGCAGTCGATAGCGCTATCGCCCTTCACCGAAGCGGGCAACTTTACGCAGGTCGAGACGCTGCCGTTCGACGTTCCGCCCGGCCAGTACATCGCAGAGCTGCAGGGGTTCTACGACAAGCTGTACGTGGCTACACTTTTCAACGTGCCTCCGATATCGATATCGCTGACGGGCGCAAATTACACTTCGGGAAGGTTCTCGTTCCTCGTGACTTCGGCGCAGGCCCCGCTCACCGGAATAAACTATACAATAAACATAAACGGGCTCTATAAGAGCTCCGGCACCCTGACCAACGGCACCATAGCGTACGCGCTGCCTTCAGGCGTGCCGCAGCAGAAAGGGGCAATCAGCTTCAACATAGGCATGCTGTCGCAGGTATTCACGTACAGTACGACCAACGTCGCACCCACCGTAAGCATAAACAGCCAGTACATAGAGCTTGCGATAGTGGCGATATTCGCCATAGTGATAGTCACAGTGGTAAAGGCGCCAAACCGAGATGAATTCTACATAGATATACCGCAGGTGGAGGAACGGAATGAGATGCCGATAAAGATACGCGCCAGCGAGCTCGTATCTGCATTCGACAAGCAGAACATCTATTACCGGTGGAGGTACATGCCGCTTTCCGTCGAAGAGGTCAAGCGGGCGATAGCGACCAACATAAGCATCAACAACATAGCGGTGAACCTAACATACAGCAACGTAGAGATGCTCCTGATCCAGCTCGAATCCGCTGGCTACCTGATAAGCGCAGACGGGCTGTACGCCCCCAAGGGCTGGGTCCAGCAGAGCGGGCACGACATAGAGTACCTCGCCACGTTCAAGAAGCTCAGGCTATACTTTGTATCCAATGCGTACCAGTTCAACGACATAGACAGCAGCGACAGCGCTGATATAGTCGCCACCGCACACGGCGAGCGCTCCTACATCGTGATATACTCGAGGACGAGCAGGTTCCAGAAGGTGCCCATATTCCAGGACGCAAAAACCTACCTGGCGTTCCTGAACAGCGCCAGGCTGGACGAGTTCTCCAGGTATCTGCGCAGCAGCATGGGTCCGGATGTAGAGGAGATCAAGATGTACATATCCGCGTGGCAGCTGACTCTCATCGACTCTGACAGTCCGGGCGACATCCTCACGTAGCCTCCTGCTCCTGGTCGCGCTCATTGCTCTTTGGGAAGCGTTTCGAGACTATGCCATCCAGGCGCTTCTCTATCCTGGCCCTGTCAGCTTTGGTAAGCTCGCTTATGTCGCCCGATAGCTGCTTCACATACCTGGCTATCGCCTTGTATCTGTTTATGTTGAATGCAACCTGCTCCTTGCCCTTGATGTAGTGCTGGATGCCCCTGGCGGCTTCCATCACCGCCAGCTTTATCTCGTCGACTATCTCGTCCTCCTGCGCTATAGCCTCCTTTCCCACCCCGGAATACGGCACGTATACTGATGAGACGTTGACGAATATGCTGACCGGCTGCGTATCCATGTCTATGTTGTACCTTTTCCACTCTATCTCGTTTGCCGCCTTGCTTATCGCGCAGCTTGATGCGTCGAACAGCAGCGGCACGCGGTTGGCGAACCTGAGCACGTTGCCTGCATAGCCATCCTCGACTTTCCTGCCGGAGCTGCCGCCGTATGACACCGCAGCCTCGACAACAAACGGGATCCCGCCCCTGAATACGGCCGGCCTCCTTTCCGTTACCGACATGTGCTCAGGGTCCAGTATGTTCTTCAACGCTACCCTTATCTGTTTCTCCCCTATCGGTATCACAGAGCCGGCATCCGGGGCTATCCACCTTATCTTGCGCACCGCATTCACGAGCTTCTCAGCGTCCTCCCACGTCATCTGTTTCGGGTCCTTGTCGAAATCTATAGTGGTATCGATCGCCTTCAGCTCGGATATCTTGTTCTGCGTAGTCCTCGCAAACGTGTCTATCATGAATGAGGATATCTTCCTGCTCTGGCTGGCGTGCGCGAACTCAAGTATGTCGTTGGCCGATAGCCCAGCAGGGTGGGGCTTCGCGACGCTCGCTTTCCTGGGCAGCTCCTTCACCGACCTGACGAAAAGGAACTCCTGGCCGTTCGGGTCAGTCAGCTTTATCTGCGCATGCGGATTCGAGAGGGCGGTCCTCCTTATGTACTCGTAGGCGCTGTGCTCGCCTGCCTCATAGCGTATGTCGGCGTATTCCCCCTCTACGACCAGCCCGCGAAATTCCTCGTCGAGCTCCTGCATCTCAGTTATCACGGGCTTGTTCGTCGCCGCGTTTATACCCAGCCTGCATGAATATGCCATGCCCTTGCCTGTCGACGACTTCACAAATATCGGCTTGCCTGTCGTAATCTGCGCGAAGAGCACGCAGCCGGCAGCCCCTATCCCCTGCTGCCCTCTTTGCTGCATGTACCTGTGGAACTTCGTCCCAGCAAATATCGTGCCGAGAGCCCTCCCGACGAAATTCTTAGGCACGCCTGGGCCGTTGTCCTCCACCCTTATCGAATACCTGTTGATCCCGTTTCCGTTGTCTATCTTCTTGATTATCACATCGATATCCGGCAGTATGCCTGCCTCTTCTGCAGCATCAAGCGAGTTGGTGCAGAGCTCGTGCACTATCGTGACAAGCGACCTTCCCTGGCCTGAGTAGCCGAGCATCTGCCTGTTCTTCTTGAAGAATTGCGCTGCCGAATGCTCCCTGAACTCCTTGAATATCTGGTCTGCGCTTGTCGTCGCCATCTTATCAATCTCGCCTCAGAACTTTACAGCATGCGCTGACTCCTTGTTCTTCCTGTGCGCCGCCTCCATCCTCAGATACGCCAGCCTGTGCGCACCTCCCTCTATCAATGTGTTCACGGCCGTCTCAGCCTCCTTTATCTCCTCTATGCCGCCTATGAAGCTTACGGTGTCGCCGTAGACGCTTATCTTCGCTGAGCTTACGCTCTCTATATAGCGCTTCGTCCTGCCGTTCTCGCCTATTATCCTCGCCTTTATGCGCCTCACCCTTTTCTCGCTCCCCAGCTCGTCTTTCAAGTCTATCGACGAGAAGTAGCAGTTTTCGTCGAGCAGCCTGCCCGCCACCTCCATGTCGAAGCCCCTGCCAAATGCGTATATTACGTTCTTCGCTACGAACTCGTCGTACGGGCTGCCGCTTATAAGGACCATGTCATCTGTGTCTATCGATATCCTGCAGTTGCACGCCCTCTCGATGAGCCGCTTTGACCTGGCCTCTCTCTTCAGCAGGTCTAGCCTGTCGTGCGGGATATAAACCTCTTCCAAGCAATCGCATATCTTTGCACGCAGCTATTAATAAACGTTTTCGGCACTGCTACGGGATTGAATCGAAATAGCGGAACAACAAGCCAAATAAACGGTTCCCCTATTCCTGGTTTCACAAACCTTTAAATATTTAATCATTCACAATAGATTCGTGATTACGTCATGACTCATAATCCAATGGATCATGAACGCATCGAGGATGGAGTGGTTGAGGGCTAAAAAAAGCATAAAAAACACGCTCACCGAGATACAGGAGAGCATAAACAACATAAAGGAGAAGACCGAAAAGGAGAAAGAGATGCTCTCCGAAAAGGAGAGATCCGCAGAGACCAGCACTAACCTCTTCTCCCTGATAAAATACATGGTGGACGAGAACAGGCGCACCACGATGATACTGAAGAGCTTACAGGAGAACATGGCAAGGCTCGAAAGTGGGATTCGCGACACCTACTACGAGGAAGATGTAGAGGACCAACAGCAAAACGTTGTCAGAGGCGCAAGAGAAGTCCCGATATCTTGGCTAGATGCCGAGATACTGAAGAACGTACAGGTTCTTGGGATGGCATGCGCCGATGATATTAAAAAAAGGATGAACTACAAAGGAAGGAATGCGGCCTCTGTGAGGCTGAACAGGCTGTACAGGCTTGGCATCCTAGAGAGGTACCAGCTCGGCAGGAAGGTATACTACAAGTACGATGCAGGCAAGGCATCAGACACGCTAATTGTTTCACCCCCACAGTAATGGGGAGCCCTTAGGGGCTCCTCATCCTTTTGCCCCATAGAGGGTGCTCCGCATCCTGTCCATACACCTGTTTTTAATGCTTTTTCGCTTATTCTATACGATGCGATGGCAGAAGACTTGCGGAAGCTGATAGCCAAGATGCCCTATTCGTACAGGACGAACGCTGCAGCCGCTAAAATCAAGGGAGATTACGAGAGGTATAGCGGCAAGAGGGTTTCTGTAGCGGGCAGGATCATGGCCATAAGGAAGTCGGGGAAGCTGATCTTCATGGACATACAGGACGGCACCGGAAAGATCCAGGCGTATTTTGACTTCTCTGCGATAGGCGAGGAAGGTTTCGAGAGGCTGAAACAGCTCAATGCCGGTGACATACTCGGCGTGAAGGGCACGGTATTCAAGACAACGCCAGGAGAGATAAGCATAAACGTGAGCGGGTACAAGCAGCTCGCCAAGGCTATAAGGGTACTGCCTGACAAGTGGAGAGGGCTGCAGGATACCGAGACAAGGTATAGAAAAAGGTATCTGGACCTTCTCATGAACCCGGAATCGAGAGAGGTAGCAGTGAAAAGGAGCACAGCGGTGAGCCTGATCAGGAAGTTCCTTGAAAAGCGGGGCTTCATGGAGTTCGAGACTCCGGTGATACAGCCCCTGTAAGGGGGCGGCGACGCCGAGCCGGTCACGGGGCGGGGGAACAGGCGGAGTGGGGACGACTACCTCAGCGGAGCCGACGAGCTCTATCTCAAGC
>JAJZXZ010000028.1 GCA_021806185.1 Microcaldota archaeon
GGAAGCGCAGAATCGTTGTTCCTCTTCAAGCTCTCCATCACCGCAAGCGCTGCGCCTGGCGCTGCAACGCTCAGCTCCTTTGGCCTGCCTCCCAGCTTAGCATCATCCGACCAGTTGCCTTCATGATGCGTAGTAAGCGAAGCGATTCCACTAGAGCTCGAATGGCTGCAAACGAATACGATAAAATCTGTACTTATTATCTTGTCAAGGAAGCTGCAGTCAAGGATGTTGCCCTTTATCTCTAGAACATCAATTCCCCCGCTCCTGAAATGTCTATACCCATGAACATCATCCAGCTCCTCGAAGTCGAACGAAGAGACTACGGCTTCGCCTATGTTCTTAGATGTGAGATTGTCATCGGAGTAAACTACGAATGGCATTGCAACATACAGATACATAACAACAAATATAAACGTGAAAGCAGATGTAGTAGAAAGGCTGGTACGATGCTGTACAACTACCTTGCGTTACTGGTATTCGCGCTTATTGCGGTATTCGTGCCGGTCTCGTTGCTTGTAACCGCAAAGCTGTTCAGACACAGGACAAGGGACAATGCGGTCAAGACCGCACCTTATGAGAGCGCAGAGGCGACGATAGGGAAGAACAGGGATGTTATAAATGAGTACCTCCCCTTCTTCATGCTCTTCCTGCCTTTCGAGGTTGTAGCAATAGTGCTCCTCACCGGTTCGGCGGTGCTGCGCCAGCTAAGCTACACGAGCGGGATCCTTGTAATTGGGCTTGCAATAGCAGCAGTTGCGTTATCATTGACGGGTTATTTCATCATACGTGGTAAAGATGGTGGATGAAGAGACGTCCGCACCGTACACGAAGGCACAGTTCCTCAATGCAGAGCAGGAGATGAGCATGCTCACGGAGCAATCGCTCAAGCCCTACAGGAAGGAATACGCACCGGCGATGTTCAGCAGGCTCAGCGATATAACGAAGATAAAGATGAAAGACATAATCAAGTGGGGAAGGTCGAACTCGCTATGGCCGCTCCAGTTCGGGCTTGCTTGCTGCGCCATGGAGCTTATGGACTTCGGAGCATCAAGAGTTGACGCAGAGAGGAAGGGGTACCTCCTTTTCAGGGGCACGCCGCGCCAGTGCGATGTGATGATAGTCGCCGGGTGGGTCACGAAGTCTGTGGCACCGAAGGTGAAGAGGCTATACGAGCAGATGTCGAAGCCGAGCTACGTCATAGCATACGGCGAGTGCGCAACATCAGGAGGCCCCTGGTGGGAAAGCTACAACATAATCAAAGGTATAGATCAGGTGCTGCCGGTCGACATATACGTAGCGGGCTGCCCGCCAAGGCCCGAGAACCTTTTCGGTGCGCTAATGAAGCTTCAAGAACGGATACGTGGTAAAATTGCTGGATATACAACCAGGGGACTTAGCGAAAACCTGCGCAGAGCTGAAATCGAAGGGCTTTGACTACCTGAAGAAGATAACCGCTGTAGATTACATAGACCATCTGGAGGTAGTATACCTGCTCTACAGCATGAAAGAGAAGAAGGACGAGATCCTCAGAGTCAAACTTGATCCAAGCGCGCCGGAGATACACACGGCAATGAGGATATATCCTGCCGCTGATTGGTATGAGCGCGAGCTTTCTGAGATGTTCGGTATAAGGATACTCGGAAGGGACGCCAAGCGCCTCCTTCTGGAGCTCTGGAATGGCACAGGCGCCCCGCTGAGGAAAAGCTTCATTTGGGGTAAGGACTACGAAAAGGTGAAATGATGGCGGTAATGCGCATCAATGTAGGCCCGATACACCCTGGCACTCACGGAGTGCTGCGCCTTGTGGTTGACGTTGACGGTGACACGATAAAACAGGTGGAGCCGCACATAGGCTTCCTCCATAGGGGAGTCGAGAAGCTCATGGAGACGAGGATGTACATGCAGAATCCATCTTACACAGAGAAGCTCGACTACATAGCGCCGCTTAGCTGGGACGACCTTTATGTCAGCTCGGTTGAGAAGGCGCTCGGCATACCGGTTAAGGAGTCGGCGCAATACGAAAGGGTGATACTCCTAGAGTTCCAGAGAATAGCGAGCCACCTCCTATGGCTCGGCACGTTTGTTAACGACATAGGTCAGCTTTTCACCGCGTTCATGTGGTGCTTCAGGGATAGAGCTCACATACTAAAGCTGCTCGAGGACGTATCCGGCGGCAGAATGTTCTACGTCAACCTGAGGCTTGGCGGCTTTAACAAGAACCCGCCAGCGGACTTCGCAGAAAGGTGCCATGAGCTTGCAGATTATCTTGAGAGAAAAATAACCGAATATCCTGACATGCTTGACTCAAACAGCGTGTTCATGGAGAGGACAAAGGGGGTCGGCACGCTGAAGAAAGACGATGCCATAGCGGCAGGCGTATCCGGCCCTGTGCTGCGCGCATCGGGGGTTGAAGAGGATGCAAGGAAATCGCATCCATATTATGTGTACGACAAGATGAAGTTCAGGGTGCCGGTGAAGACGAACGGGGACTGCTATGACAGGTATAGGGTCAGGTACGAGGAGATGCTTGAGAGCATAAGCATAATACGCCAGGCTATAGATGCGATGCCGAGCGGCGACACGAAAGGCATGCCGATAAGGCTGATAGGGCCGATAGCAAAACCAGATGTCGTGATAAACCAGGAGGAGATGCCGAGGGGCGAGGGCGTAATCTACATGGTGCCGGACAAGCAGCGCCCGTACAGGATATCGCTCAGGTCCCCGGCCTTCATCAATCTTTCTGTGCTCCCGAAGATTTCTGAAGGGTACCGGTTCGCCGACCTGTTCTCTATAGTCGGGAGCCTTGACGTGATATTCGCCGAAATAGACAGGTAGGAATAAAAATATCAAAAGAGGATTATATCCATGGCAAAAGAGCAGCTCGAAAAGCTGTCATCAGATTATCAGGCTCTGCAGGAGCAGCTGCAGTCCCTTGCGCTGCAGAAGGCGCAGTTCACCGAGCAGATGGACGAGCTGAACGGCGCGCTTGAGGAGCTGAAGAACGCTAAGGGCAAGGTCTATTCTGCGATAGGCGGAGTTATGGTCGAGACAACGAAGGACGAGGCGATAAAGGGCGTGAAGGAGCGCCAGGAGTCAGCGGAGATGAGACTCACGATAATAAACAAGCAGTACGATGAAGCAGTGAAGAAGGAGAAGGCGCTGAGGGAGCAGATAGAGAGCATGATAAAGGGCGGTGCGCCCAGCAACGCAGTGACCTCATGAAGATAGCTATAGTGTCTGACCTGCATCTTGGCTACGAGAGATTCGAGGAGGACGCATACCTGCAGGCAAAATCCGCATTGGAGTCGGCCAGCGAGATGGCAGACGCGGTGCTGATACCTGGGGATATATTCGACAAGAGGTACCCGAGACCGGATGTCATATCGCAGGCAATAAACATATTCAGGGAGCTATCAAAGAGGAAATGGGGCGCTAGAATCACAGGCTATAATGGCAGCGTCGCCCTGCACACAGACGCTCCTATAATCGCCATACCGGGGACGCATGAGAGGATTGCCGAAGGCAAGGATAACGCGGTAAGGCTGCTCTCTCTCGCAGGGCTGCTCGCAGACACAAGCGAGGCAGTTACGACGATACAGAAGGGCGACGAGCTCGTTTCAGTATTCGGCCTTGGCGGGATTGCCGAGGAACTCGTAAAGGAGAGACTCGCAGCGCTATCTCCAAAGCCCACGAAAGGCGCATTCAGCATATTCATGTTCCATCAGTCGATATACGAGATGCTGCCGTACAACGACAATTTCATAAGGTATTCCGACCTCCCGAAGGGATTCGACCTCTACGTATCAGGGCATATGCACAGCAGGCAGGAGGCAGAGGTCCACGGCAAGAAGCTGCTCATACCAGGCAGCACAGTGCTCACCCAGATGAAAGGGGATGAACAGGGGAGCAAAGGCTTCATGGTGTTCGATACACGTGACTGCTCGCACAAGTTCGTGCAGATAAATTCAAGACCATACATCACTACTGAGATAAAGGTGGAGGATGCGAAACCGTCGGAATTGATGAGCAGGTGCGAATCCGAAATAGAGCGCATGGTCTCCGGCAAGAGCGCCAAGCCGATAATCAGGCTGAAGGTGACCGGCACCCTGGCAAAAGGCTTCGACAAGGCTGACCTAAATGCGCACGCTCTCATGATGAAATATTCGGGCAGGGCCTTCCTGACCGTAGATGTCTCGCAGCTCTCGAGCCCCAGCACGGAACTGATGATAGACGAGCTCAGGGAGGGAAAGATAGATGACATTCCGATAAAGGAGCTCGGCATGCTCACGCTTTATAAGAGACTTAAGGATGCCGGAGCCGACCAGGCGATCAACTATACCGAGCTTTTCAACATACTCTCAAGCGAGGCGAGCAAGGAGAAGGTCGTAAAGTCTGCAGGAGAGCTGCTTTTCGCGGAGAGCGGATAGCTACTTCATGCGCTCTATTATGCCTAGCGTACGGTTAAGCTGCTCCTTGTTTTTCGGGTCTATTACCTCTTTAAGGAACTCAAGATGCTTTGGGTTGCACTTCCTCTCCTTCTTGCTCCTAGATGCTGATATTATCTTGACGGTCCCATCTTGGAGCACAGCGGTTATCACCGCCCTGCTACCAGCATCGCGCCCGTACTTCTTCACGCATACGCGTCCAATTTCCAAAAGCACCATATCACTCCTTTATCCTCTTCAATATATCGCTAGCTACCTGCCCGGCGGTCATTCCTGATGTATTTATTATTACATCAAAGGGTTTTTTATCTCTGCCTAATTTAATCCCATATAGGCGCCTGTAGAGCCTATAGTTCATTGCGTCGCGTTCGCCTATTATGCGCCTTGCCAATTTGGCGCTTATTCCATCCCGGCGCGCCATCCTCGTAGCCCTCACGCTCTTGCTGGCGTCGAGCCACACCTTGAACCCTTTCTTCGAAAGCCACGGCATCGTGTAGCTGGTCATAACCACCCTGCCTTTCTTTATCCTTTCGAGCATGCGCCTGTCCGCCTCCCTGTCGAACCTCTGGTCGTTTTCGCGCTCACCAAGGAAGCGCATGCCTTCGTCAGAGTCCCACCAACCGGCCCCGCCGGGCGTGTAGCCAGATCG
>JAJZXZ010000029.1 GCA_021806185.1 Microcaldota archaeon
TAAGGCTGGACCTTAGGGTTATAAGCACCGCGTTCAAGGCGGAAAGGACACTGACGAAGGACAACGTGCCGGTGGATGTCGATGCGATACTGTTCTGGCAGGTTCGGAATCCGGAAAACGCTGTGCTGAACGTGCAGTCTTACTACGACTCTGTGCTGCTGGCGTCCCAGACAGCTATGCGCGACGTGATAGGCAAAAGCGAGCTTTCTCTGATGCTTTCCGGAAGGGACAAGATCGGGAGGGACATACAGGCGCTTATAGAGGAGCGCGTTACCAGCTGGGGCGTTGAGGCGATATCCGTCGAGATACGCGACGTAGCGATACCTCCAGAACTGCAGAATGCGATGGCGAGGGTTGCTACCTCCGACAGGGAGAAGCAGGCCAGGGTCATCCTTGCCGAGAGCGAGTCTCTTGCTGCAGACAAGATGCTGGAAGCGGCACACAAGTACGAAAAGGACCCGTTCGCCATGCAGCTCCGCGGCTTGAACATGATGTACGAGATAAGCCTTGCGGGGAAGAACGTGATGGTGTTCATTCCCACGGAATCGAAGGGCTTCAGCATGCCACTGCCAATGGGCATTTCAGGTTTGAAGGAGATAATAGAGCAGCGGAAGAAACCCGATGAGGGCGGGCCCGGGAAAAAGGCTGACGAGAGCGGGCAACAGAAGAAGGCGAAGAAGCAGTAATATCTATTTAAGGGTTGTTGCCTTATCATTATTGATTCGGTGGAGCGGCGTAAGCAGGCATTCAGCAAACGTAAACTGGACATGGCAGAGCGGGTGCTGCATAAGGTCCTGGCTGACGTGAAGCCAACGCCCAACGAGATAAAGCTTCTAAACGCGAAGTCGAACGAGCTCATGGGCAGGCTGAAGGAGGTCGCACCAAAGGGCGTAGATATACTGCTTGTGGGCTCTGTGGCGAGGGGCACGCAGATACGCGGAACATCAGACATAGACATATTCCTGCTGTTCCCCAAGACCATGGAGGAGAGGAAGATGGAGGAGGCGGGGGTAAGGATAGCAAAGCAGATGATAAAGAAGGGCGGAGAGCGCTACGAGATAAAATACGCTGAACATCCTTATGTCAGGATGTTCCTGAAAGGCGTGGCCGCCACCGCCGACATAGTCCCTGCGTTCAGGATAAGCAAGGCTGAGGAGATGGGCAGCGCCGTCGACAGGACCCAGCTCCACAACCAGTTCGTAAACACGAGGCTGTCGCAGAAGCAGAGGAACGACGTAAGGCTCCTGAAGACATTCTTTGATGCGCGCAACATATACGGGGCCGAGGCGAAGATAGAGGGTTTTTCTGGGTATCTCTGCGAGCTTCTGGTGTATTATTACGGCTCATTCATCGGTGTCATAGAGAGCCTATCGTCGCTAAGTCTCCCGGAAGCTATAGACATACTCGACAGGGGCAATGAGAGGTGCAACAAGGATGAGATGACGAAAAGGTTCAACAGCGATTTTATAGTGATAGATCCGACGGACCGCAACAGGAATGTGGCTGCGAACGTCTCTATGGAGTCGCTGGCCAAGGCCGCACTGTCGGCGCGCTCTTTCATGGATAACCCTAGTGTCAACACCTTCTACACGAGAGGCTACCAGGAATTGTGGGCAAGGGGCTTGGTAAAGAAACTGGGCAACGATTTCGGCATAGACATAGCGCTGCTGTCATTCAGGCTCCCTGAGATGACTGAGGACATACTCTGGCAGCAGCTCAAGAGGCTGAGGGAGCGGATATCGCAGGAACTGCACCACCTCGGTTTCCCTCCAGTACTATCGCTGCAGGGAATATCAAACAGGGATGCGATGGTCGCATTCCTCATGGAAAACGCTGCAAAAAGGATTGCGGTGGTGCGCGGGCCTAGCGCGCTCATGGGCAGTTCCGCCGAGGCGTTCATGAGATCCCACGGCAAGGCCAACATCACATTCCTGGACCAGGACAGGCTCACCTCGATAGAGAAGCCGAAACATTCCGCACCGTCAGAGGCGCTGCGCGATATAATTTCGCATAACAATATAAAGTTTCCGTCTTATATAAGCAAAAGTAAAACAAGGCTCTACATAAACAGGATACCGGAGCGTTATGCACGGATGCTTCGCGAGGCGCTTGAGGACAAGATTGTGCACTAGCGATGTGGTAAGATGGTGACATACCCGATAGTTGAGAGGAAGTATTCCATAACGGAGAAGATAGACGAGACTCCCGAAGTGCTAATAATAGGGATGAAGCCGGATGACGGGCAGCCGAACGCGTTCGATCCTGGGATGTTCATGATGCTTTCTGGGGTGGACAAGCAGACCGGCGAGAAGCATGTTGGTAGGGCGCTATCCATCGCTTCCGACCCTTCATCCGTGAACATGGAGTTCTTCGTTATAAAGAACCCGACGCACGGCGAGCACATAGGAAGGTCGCACTTTAATGATATCGAGCCAGGCGACCCGTTCCTGGTGAAGGGCCCGAACGGCCAGTTCAGGTTCGACCCAAACAAGGACAAGAAGGTCTTGTTCATCGCAGGCGGCACAGGCCTGGCGCCGTTCATGTCGATGCTAAGGCACATGAAAATAATTAACGCAACAACGGACGTGATAATGCTGTACAGCGTGAAGTTCCCGACAGAGATAATAAAGAAGGATGAATTGGACGCACTGCAGCAGCAGCTGAAGCTCAAGATGACAGTGACGGTAACCAGACCTATAGAGGGTGACGGCTGGACAGGTCAGACTGGGCACGTGGACGCGCCGATGGTCCAGAAGTACACACCGGACTTTGCAGAGAGGATGTGCTACATATGCGGGCCACTCGCTTTCGTGAAGGCTGTGAAGGATTCGCTGGCTTCATTGGGCATTCCGCCCCAAAGAATAAGCGCGGATGTTTGGGGTTGAGCTTCTTAAGCCTAGCAGCATTGCTGATCTATTTTGCTTGCGTGAGACTTTCGGTACCGGCATGTCACACCCTCACACCGTTTATATCTTATTAAGCCGCTCGTAGATCTCCTCCATGTTCAGCTTCGTCGTAAGGAGGGGTATCTTCTCTATCTGCGCGATCTTTATCGCGAGCTTGTCTATGGTCGTTATGCCGTGGAGCACCACCAGCTTCGGCTTTATCGGCGCGACCCTTATCACCACCATGGGCGACCTTCCGGTCGATACGTGGTCGAAGAGGAACGCCCTCTCGAGCGTAGAGCCGAACAGTTTTGGGTACTCCGATGGAGACATCTCGAGTATCACCTTGAGGCTGTCAACTGACGTGTACCCGAAGAGCCTCACCGAGTCCAGGTAGCTCGGGTTGACTATTATCTTGCCGTCTATGACGCGGTTGAAGTCTATGCCGCTTATCGGCGCTGCGAAATCATGGACTGTGTAGAACTTCTCCTCGGTCCTCTTCGGAGACAGCTTCTCAAGCCCCTGTACCACAGTGCTTCCCTTCTCCTCATCTATCGAGAACAATGCGTCCACGAACCTCTTTATCACGCCCACTCCGGGGCTCATCCTACGGTTACTCTCATAGTCGCTTATCGTTGAAGTGGATATCTTGATTTGCTTTGCAAGCTCTACCTGCGTTACGCCGAAGAGCTCTCGCCATTTCTTCATTGCGCTGCCTGGGCTCTCCGACAGCGCAATCTCGCCCGCTATTTTCTCCCTGAGTTCGTCCATGGTCATTCGGCCTTTGTCTGCATGCTCTTCTTGCCCTTTCTCTGGGACTTCTTTTTAATGTTCTTATAAAGCTGGTCTATCTGCTCCTCTGTCATGTCGCTTTTCTGCACAGCCTGCTGCGCAGGCGATGGCGCTCCGGGAGCGACCGGCTGCTTCTTCACAAGCCCGTATATCACGAGAGCTATGCCCGCGATGAGCAGTACGAAGAAACTCGCGCCTGCGGCAAGCACCCCGATTGCTGACGCTGCCTGCGAACTTGAAAGAGACGAAGATGTTGACTCGTACAACACGGAGGCTTTCACGCCGTTTGCGCTTGACGCGCTTCCGTTGGTGTTGTCAATGACAGCGTAATAGGTCCCTGTCACGTTATCCAGCGATGTGCTGTTTGTCTCGTAGAACGGAGTCGTGTTGTCTATAGATGCGGAATACGGAACCGTGGCGGACTTCGTGCCTAAATATCCATAGACCAGTCCTGCACTTTCAAGCGACAGCGCGGATTTGTACCCTGAAGGCGAGTTAGTTGGATACATTGAGCTGCTCCATCTGAGGAAGCCTGTGCTATTGAATACATAGAAATTCACAGGCGCATCGCTGATCATCGCGATTATAGCTGGCTGGCGCGTTAGCTGGACCTGCTCGTATGAGAATGCGGCTGGGCCGATAGTGACATTCTTCTGCGTGAATAGGTTGTTCACTGTGGACTTGAGCATGCTGCCAGCAAGCACAAGCATGGCGAATGCAACCACAAGTAGTATTATCCCTATATAGATAAACTTCTTTTTCATCTAACCCCCAAGACGTATACCGCTAAAGGTATTTAGAACCTTATATGTTGCAAACATATTAAATATCATTCAGTCAATTATCTCTAGTGTTTATATGGCGATGGCATCTCCAGTTGGGAACGAGAGGGTAGCGACTGGAATCGATGGGCTTGACATCCTGCTCTATGGCGGCATCCCTGCAGGCAACCAGGTTATCATAGCTGGAGGGCCTGGCGCAGGAAAGACGCTGCTCTCCCTTGAGATCCTTTACAACAACGCGAAAAAAGGGGTTCCCGGAGCTTTTGTATCGCTCGAAGAGCAGGAGAACGTGGTGATCCAGAACTTCAAGCGCGCATTTCCAGACCTTTCCGACATAGATGATCTCGTGGCTAATAACTCGCTGACGATAGGAGGCGAGGAGGTTACTCCGAAAGTCGACGTGGGGAGCGACTCGGAGTCATACTCATTCGGGAATGTGGTATCAAGCATTGAAAGCATAATAAGGTCGAACAACGCGAAATGCGTAGCGATAGACTCGCTATCGCTGATAAAGCTGATGTTCGACAACAA
>JAJZXZ010000002.1 GCA_021806185.1 Microcaldota archaeon
AGCTGGCAAACATAGAGCCGTACAGGTCTGACAAGTTCATAGGTGCACTGCTCGGAGTGCCAGACATGGCCGGGCTCATAGCAAGCGTGCAAAACGCGGTGAAAGAAGCACAGATAAAGCCTGAAGAACTAGAGATGGAGGTGCTGAACTTCGAGTCATTTTATGCACAACTGAGGGCGATGGGCAAGATGGGCCCTTTGCAGAACATATTCGGCATGATGGGCGCCGCCGATGTCCCTAAGGAGATAATGGAGCAGGGAGAGGAGAAGCTTAACAGGTACAAGGCGATAATCGGATCTATGACAAAAGAGGAAAGAAGCGACGAGCGCATACTCCACAATCCAAGAAGGATAAGGAGGATAGCGAATGGCAGCGGCACTACCGAGAAGGAGGTGCACCAGCTGATTTCCGATTTCAACAAGATGAGGAAAATGTTCGACAACCTGAAGAACGACAGGTCGTTCAGGAAACGCTTTGCTAAGATGATGTGAAAGCAAAAAATAGAAATAAAACTGTGGGGGAGACTAACTATCTCCTCCTTTTTCTTGTTGCCTTCTTTCTCTTCATTTTTCTTGCCATTTCATCCACTTTTATAACCCCTCATATGATAAGTATTTAAAATAATATCCGGATATAACTACTGGAGATAAACAAAAACAGATTTTAGCCATATTTATTTACCGAAATACACAACTGTGTATCTGATGACCGACAAAACCGAATCGCTGACGACAAAACTTGAGGAGCTCACCGGGGAGTACAAGAAAACGAAGTACAACAAGGCCACAAACCTGCATCTTGGCATGCTGCGTGCGAAAATCGCGAGGATAAAAAAGGAGATAGTGGCGTCAGGCAGGAAGAAGCACGGTGAGGGGTATTTTGTGAAGAAGAGCGGCGATGCGACCGTTGCGCTGGTGGGCTTCCCGAGCGCAGGAAAATCATCTCTGATAAACGCGTTAGCAAACACAAGGTCAAAAACGGCGCAGTACGCCTTCACGACGACTACAGTGATACCTGGCACGATGGTGTATAATGATTCCCATATACAGATATTTGACCTGCCCGGCTTGATAGAGGATGCGCACCTTGGCGCGGGTAGGGGCAGGATGGTCGCCACGGCGCTGAAGCCGGCAGACCTCATAATCTTCGTAGTGGATATAAACAACCTGGAGCAGTTCGACAGGCTCCTCACAGAATTCCGTGCGCTTAGGATATGGATAAACGAGAGAAAGCCATCGGTGCAGATAAGCGGGAGGCCTGCCGGCGGGCTCAGGATCGAAACGAATAGGTCCGGCATGTCAGACAGCTATCTGGAGGAGATACTGAAAGGTCTAGGCATCCACAACGCAGTAGTTTCAGTATGGGATAGGGTAGGTGAGGACGCGCTCATCGACATAATCGCAAACAGGGCGCAATACATGAAGGCAATCGTGGCGCTGAACAAGATAGACACCAGGGATGATTACCGCGCGGTGGCCGATTCGCTCTCAAAGAAATATGGAATCGTCGTCATACCCGTAAGCGCGACAGAGAAGACGAACATAGATAGGCTCAAAGCCGAGATATACGATGCGCTTGACATAATAACGATATACCTGAAACCTAGGATCGGCGAGGGAACACATCCGATGGTGCTGCGGAGGGGCGCGACCGTGGGCGATGCGGCTAGGAAGTTCCATGCGCAGATAGTCGACAGGCTGAAGTGCGCGCAGGTATCAGGCAAGAGCGCAAGGTTCGCCAACCAGAAGGTCGGCGTTGCGCATGTGCTGGAAGACGGTGACACAATAACGTTCATCAAGGAGAGATGATTCCGTATTTATGGAATAACATTAAATAACCTTTCAACGTTATTTTATCATCAGTGAAGCCATGGCGATAAAGTACTGGGAGTTCGAAGACGCGCCGCTCAAGGAGAAGCTGAAGGGCGTTAACGTGAAGGACATAGCAAGGCTCTTCTACGACAACGAAACTGAAGCCTACAGATTCGCGACGCTGCTGCTTGAGGTTAAAAGGAAGCGTTCGCTCAGGCTTAAAGACGTTCCGCAGAACATACCTGTAGCTACAGCTAAGAGGTACCTCGACTTTGCCGTGCAGCTTGGCATCCTCAAGCACGAGAGCGGCGCTTACGAGCTGACCGACAGGTTCTCAAAACCATTCAGGAACATCGCCACCTACATAAAGACATGGATGGAGAGCACGGCAGATGAGGACCTTGCGGTAGAGTTCGCTAACGCCAGGATAGAAAAGCAATCCAAGAGAGGGGGCAGGCCTGGCAGGGCCGCAGCCGCAGAGAGTGCAGGCGCTAGCAGCTAGGTTTTTTATATATAGCATGCAAAGAGGTTTGGGGGATTTTATGTCGAAAGCGCCGTTGACCATAGGAGCGGTGGTCGTAATAGGGATAATCATAATAGCAGCGGTATTCGTCTTGACAAGCCAGCCGCATCCTACACCTACTACTACAGTAACGATAGCGCCTAGCTCCAGCGGCAACGTACGCACGCCTGTGATGATCACCGATCCGGCGCAGGTTGCATCAGGCACAACCGCCATGGTGTTCACGTACTCGAACGTGCAGGTCAATGACACCACCATATCAGGATCCACATGGGTGAACGCCAACGGCAGCGGAAGCGTGAATCTAATAGCAATACAAAACATGACGCAGGTAATCGGCTACGCGAGCGTGCCTGCCAACTCTACAATAAGCGCATTCAGACTCAACATAACAAGCGTCATGATAACAGTTAACGGCACAACTTATCAGGTGCCGGTTTCCAGCAACATGGTGACGATACCGGTATCTGGCAGCCAGAAGGTGGTCGCCGGGTCTGGGGTCCTTCTCGATTACACGCCGACCGTCTCACCCGCATTCAGCAATAACGCTACCGTATTCGTCAGGGTTCCGGCGGCAAAGGCAGCGATCGTGTCTGGGATAAATTCGACGCTAGCTGCAGATATAGGCGCAACTGTGCCCATAAGCGCCGGGGCGCTTGCTGTGATAGCGGCCGTGACGCCGACCGTGAACATAACGTCCGCTTCGCTTTCTGCGCAGGGCAACTCTACGCTGCTTACGCTTGTTGTGAAGAACAATGGAAACCAGAGCACGGTGATAAACACAGTGAATGTCTTTGGGGCGCAGAGGGTGCGTGCGGTCGCCTCCGTGAGGGCAGGAGTGAACGCATCGCTTGCGACTAACGTCAATGCTGCGCTATCAGGAGGCCTGATAGGAAAGTCACGCGTTCAGCTCGAGCTGGGCGCAAATGCGCTTGTGGGGGTTGGACACGCGATAGGCAGCTATGGCATGCAGACATTCTCGGTAAGCCCGTCAGGGTCCTTGGTATTTGTGTCAAGCCTGTCTGATGTGCAGAGCGGCATCACGCTCGCCCCAGGCGCATCGGCAACCCTGGTATACAACTCCACTGCGATGTACAACAACGGCACGTTCACCACGCTGCCGGTTGCCGGTGCGGCATACCGCATCACCGTAGTTGGGTCGACCGGGGCATTCGCTTCTACGATCGTGAAGGTATCGTGAAGGGCGTCGAGCTTTGAAATCTTCTCGGGCCCAGCGGGATTTGAACCCGCGACCTTCAGCTCTCTTCACTTATTCAGACTTCTCTCAAAAGTTTGTTAGAAGGCTGTCGCTCTATCCAAGCTGAGCTATGGGCCCATCGTGAATAATGAGAAGCAAAAGTTAATAACGCATCATCTTAATGCCGTCTTTAGTATCCACTCCAAAGAACCTTTTCGTGTTTGTGGCGAGTGCCTCCGCCACCTGCTCGAAAGGCATCTTCTTTATCCCGGCTATGTACCTGATGGACTTCTCGACTGACTTGGGGCTCTGCCCAACCACTGGCGAATCGCTCTCGGCCATCAAGTTCTCAATTGGCATCATTGCGATGACCCTTTTCCTCTTTGATGACTCTATCGGCGGCACGGATATCATATAGCCGCGCTTAAGGACGGCTCTCGCCTCCTCCACGCCTCCCTCAAAGAAGTGCAGATGCACCCTCTTTGCATCCTTTTCCGCAAGGAAGTCTAGCACATCGTCGATCGCATTCCTGGCGTGCACAGATACCGGCAGCTTTAGCTCATCTGCGAGGTCAATAAATCTCCCGAATACCTTCTTCTGCCGGGCGATGTTGCGCGGGCCTCCCCCTATGGAATAATCAAGGCCTATCTCGCCTATCGCAACTATACGATCTATGCTCTGCCTTGCAAGGCCGATGTTGAACTCAATCTCCCTCTCGAACGCGCTTTCATCCATCGCCAATGCGTGCTCCGGGTCCACGCCCACGGCGCCGAAGACATTCTTGTTGTCTGCGATCTCAAGCGTCTTTATGTTCGATGGCGTGTCAACCCCGTCGGTTATTATTGTAGAGACCCCGTAAAGCACAGCGTCGCGGATCACAGCAGGGTCGCTCAGTATGCTCAGGTGGCAGTGCGCATCCGCCATCTCCACTACGCTCTTCTGCAACGTTTCCCGCTTCTGGAGAAGCTGCCTGGTCTGCATATACACACGTTGTGATATCCTCCCCGGCATAAAGGCCGAGGCTCCCTGTTGTCCTGATGGTATGCTCTTTATTACATGATATGGTTCGTATGCGGCCCTACTCACCAGCGCCTTGAAAGGCTGGATTTCTTGAGCCAACGTTTATATACTTAAATGTGAGCAATATTATTAAGCTAATCTTTTTAGGTATGCGGGATGTACACCAAGTATTCTAAAGCAAGGAGGAAAAAGTCTAGGGCATACAACATAATACTTGCCGTAGCGGTAGTTGCCTTCGTGATCATATCGCTCTATCAGCGTACAGTCATAACGTCGCTCTCAAACCAGAATGCAAGGCTGTCGCAGCAGTACGCGACACTTGCGAACCAGATAAATAGCACGGCCCCCGGACAGCATGTCAGCTATCCAGCATACAACATTAAGAGCCAGTTGCCTGCTCCGCCGACTAACTTGTCCAGCTATCCGATCATAACGCAGAACGGTACGTTCGGCGATAGGCTTACCCATCTTAACGCACCGCTGAACAGCACAGACCTCTCAATAATAAACAATGCACCGGATTCATACTTCGAGACAGCTGGAGAGATGCTGCTCAACGGGACGCTGAACAACAGCGTAGGGACTTCTCCGTTAAAGGTGAACAACTTTGTTGTGAACGGAAAGCCCTCTGTCATCTATTATGGAAGCATAACGTGCGTTTGGTGCGGCGAGAACAGGTGGGCGATGGCCCTTGCTCTGAGCAGGTTCGGCAGCTTCTCCCGCCTTTATACGGGCTACAGCAGCCTGGGCGACAGCGACGTACCTACATTGTACTGGAGGCCTGTCGAATACAACGCATCTACGGTCAACCCAGGCAGCTTCTACAACAGCAGCTACATCAACTTCCTGCCTATAGAGGACATCAACCCGATAACTGGCGGATTCGATCTTAATCCGTTCTCGAAGGTGCAGAAGATACTTAACGGGACAGGGATACCAGCGTACATAGACGCATTCAATTACATACTGCAGATAAATACGTTCGGCGGCACGCCGTATACGATATGGGGCATGTACGTTGTAAGCGGCGCAGACGCTATTGACTTCGGCAACGGCGCGCCTACGGGCTCCACACTGCCGCTCACTGACATGACCCACGCACAGATATACTCGCAACTTGCGCACCCTGCTACTCAATTCGCCTGGACCGAATATGCGGGAGCGGACGTCTATGTCGCCCTGATGTGCAGCAGCATCGGCAACAATGCCTCGGTGTGCTCGCTTCCCGTCATACCGAAGATAGAGAGCCTTATGGGTGTGTAGCTTGCGGCCATCAGACATCGGCAGGGCACTAGTGCGCGTATACAGGCCGCCGTACATAGCGCTCAACGTGGTTGTAGCTGTCATATACTACCTGATCTTCACCTACCTGATACGTTTACAGAACTACGGGGTGCTGCTGATAACGATACCAAAGTTATTGATCTACGCGCTTGTCATAACGGCGTCGATGATGTTCACGATAGGCGTATTCACGCTGAGGAACACCTCAAAGGGGCGCCTCGGCGCCTCGGCAAGCACGGCTGGCACGTTTGCCACCATCTTTGCCGGAGTCATATCGGGATGCGGCTGCTCGGCGCCGCTGCTTTACGGAATAACCGCATTCGGCCTCAGCATAGTGGAGGTGTCGGCCGCCAACGCATTCATAGTCAACTACTCGATAGGGATAGTGGCTGCGCTTATAGCCATCAACGTCATCCTGATAGCCTACAGCTCATGGAAGCTCTCTGTCAGGCTGAAGAGTAGACGCTAGGAACAAGCTTTTATTAACTAAGCTGCAAAAGACAGAGTATGGCGCAGGGGAAACGCAGATTGCGTGGCGCGCGCAGGGCTACGCAGCTCCAGAAACAGGTTACCATAATAGCCCCGCATCAGTACCTTAAAGGGAGCGAGAGCATTCTGATAGAGCGGATACTCAACAGGGAAGCATCTGAAAGAGTGCCTGAGAGCGCTGTCCTCTTCACATCGCTGCTTGCAAACCTTACACCAAGCCTGTCCGACTTGAGCAGAAGGTCGGGGATGCGCGTAGGCAGGCACCTATACTCGATGCTGAGCGATTCGAAAGGATACCTTTTGTATGAGGAATCGATAGGCGACCTTATGAAGTTCTTCGAAAACGCGGGATACACTGGCGTAACGTACAGCGTATTCCCAGACAGGCTCGACATGCGGATGTACGACAGGTCGAAGGAGTTTCTAGGCATCAACCTGCATTCGTTCGAAGCGGGCGTCATATCGGGCTTCGCCACCGCGTCGAGGAAGCAGTATATAGACGTTGCGGAGCGCGCGTGCTCAAACAACGGCTCTGATTCGTGCGTCTTCTCTTCAAAATATGACGTCTATATGGAAAAGGGGCACGGTGACGCCAAAGCGGCGATACACAGGTTTGTGGAGCACATCGCCAGGCAGGCCGTCAAAGCTGAGAAGGAGGGCGAATTGCGTGCATCTCCAGAATACCGCAGCCTTGCGATGTCAGCAGTGCTTGAGAGGCCTTATCAGGATGAGATAAGGCATGTGGCATCGTACATAGGCAGCGGGCTGGCGTCAACGATATTCACTGGCAGGGCAAAAATAGCAGCAAAGACCGCCTCGGCAAGAATTGAACGGGTGATAAGGCTGCTCGGTATCGGCAAGGCAAGCGTTAAAAGCCTTAGTCCCATAAGGATTGATGTTTCGTTCGACAGGATGCACTCGAGGAGCGAGTTTGTCGACCTCTCTATCGCGCTAATTAATGGCCTTCTGAAGAACCATGTCGCCGATGGCGCAACAGTAACAAGAGTGGCCAGGCGTGGCGCGTATCTAATGAGGATAAACGGAAAAGCGGCAGAGTGAACGGTGGGTAGATGGCACTGGAGTTCATGGATAGAATCTCGAGATTCATACCGACGATACGGGGCCCTGCCACTCCGCTCTCGCTTAGAGAGAAGATGTACTGGACGGCCGGTATACTCGGAATATACTTCCTGCTCTACAACACCTATGCGATAGGCATCAATCAGCAGGCGATAACGCAGCCGCTGCTCCAGCTGATAAGCATAATATTCGCTGCGAGGATAGGCAGCGTCATAACAGTAGGGATAGGCCCGATAGTGCTCTCAAGCATAGTGCTGCAGCTGATTGCCGGTTCTGGGATATTAAAAATGGACATGAACGATACCGCGCAGAGAGCGCGTTTCCAGACCCTGCAGAAGCTGGCTGCTATAGTCATCGCCGTCGTAGAGTCTGCGATATTCGTGGTGACAGGGTACGTGCCTGCGGCTTCAAGCGCTGTCGTGGGGCTGGTGGTGTTGCAGCTCGCAATAGGAGCCATAATGATAATCTATCTTGACGAGATGATGACGAAGTACGGCATAACTTCAGGAATAAACGTCTTCATAGCTGCGGGAGTGTCATACGCGATAGTGGCCGGCACTTTTGGTATATTGATACCGGAGGCGATAGCCGCCGTGCAGGCGGGAGGCGCATCGGCCATACCTAACGCCATGCTCGCATTCGGGCCCCTGTTCTTCGCGATACTGGTTTTCCTTGTCAGCATATACGCCTATGAGATGAAGATAGAGCTTCCGCTCTCCTTCGAGCAGCTTAGGGGCGTCGGCGGCCGGCTTCCGATACCGTTCCTATATGTCAGCGTGCTCCCTGTGATCCTGGCATCATCGCTAGAGCTTAGCGCAACGGTATGGCTTCGGTTCCTCGCTAACGTTAAAGGGTCGCTTGCAGGGCTCGCCAAGTTCTTCGCGCTGTACCAGCCCGTTGGCACTACCGGAGGCGGCACAGCGCTCCAGCTTAATGGCGGCATTGCATATCTGATATCACCGACATTCCCGCTCCCGTACTCGGCCAACTATGGCGGGATAGGGGGATACAGCACCTATTTCACGTACCTGGCGACGCACTCTACCCAGCTCTTCCTTCCGTGGGGCGGCTTTGTGCTCGTACCGGAGTGGGTGCATGTGATAGTATATACTGTCGTGCTCGTCATACTATGCATAATCTTCGGAAAGTTCTGGGTCGAGATGACTGGGCAGAATCCGAAGAGCATATCGGAGCAATTGGGCGACATGGGCTGGCAGATTCCAGGGTTCAGGAGGGATCCAAGGATAGTAGAGGGCATACTTAATAAGTACATACCTACCATAACCGTGCTTGGCAGCATATTCGTAGGCCTGCTAGCTGCACTTGCGACCCTTACTGGAGCGGTAGGCACAGGAATGGGCATACTGCTCACAGTCGGCATAATATACATGCTCTACCAGCAGCTCGAACAGGACAGGCTGTATGAGACATACCCGATATTGGAGAAAATAGCGAAGTAGTCAGAGCTCTCCGACCCTCCTCTTCTGCGCCCTCTTCAATCTCTTCCTGCGCTTCTTCTTCCACTTCCAGCGCATTCTTCCCTTCTTCTTCCATTTCCTAGGTATGCTGCCCAAACGCCAACACCGCTTATCCATGAAACGATAACATATATTAAACTGACGAGATTAAATACCTAGTGTAGCAGGTATCCAGCATGAAGCGCTTCGCTGTCACAATAACTGTGATCATAATAATAGCGGCCATACTCGCGTATGTAGAGAGCGGATTCCTACTTACGCACCATACCCTAACCACATCTGTCACAACGACAGGGACGGTGGCAACAACGATAAGCGGTGTGCCAGTCACAACAAGCATAAACAGGGGGACATTATACGACTGCTATTCATACACGTTGTCTGTGAACAAGACAAACAACACAACGCTGGCCCACTGCCTGCTTACCACCAATTCAATAGGCATATGGGCCGCGGCTGGCGATGCGAATACCGCACATCTCCTTGTGGTCGGGGCAAACAACGGAACGTACGTCAACCAGACGATAGACTACAACTGCACAACCTTCCTGACAGAGCTTACCGGACCAAAGCAGGTATACAATATAACGTTCACAACTGGAGCGGGCGGAGGAAGCTGTGGCCCATCCATGCTCGTATTCAACTCGACTACATCCCCTCCTCAGAAGGCGTACAATTTCGTATATAACGGCAACTTCTCCAACGGCCAGTACTCCGGATGGAACGCATCTGGAGCCGGGTTCGGCACAAAGCCGTTCAACATCACGTATGCGAACAACGCAATAGTAAAGTGCTATCTCAGCTCGCCGTGGAACAGCTCGCCCGGGCCGTATGTGGCCAGCACATACAGGTGCGGCACGCAGACCGCGCCAGGCAACCTTACATCTTCGCCGTTTGTCGTCAACAAGCCGTTCCTGAACTTCAAGATAGTGAGCAACCCGCACGGTAACATATACGTTGAGATACTGAACAATGGCAGCCCGGCCATACTGGCGGCTTACAACACGTTCAACCTCTCTCTCCCCAACTCGACAATAAAGAACAAGAATGTCACTACATCGATATTCAGAAATGCGACAATACCGCTGACAACCGTAGCAGGCAAGGTGGTGAGGATAAGGCTTGTGTCTAGCTCGGTAGGCACCCAATACTTCATGCTTGCTGGAGGGTTCCACCTTTCTGACACGCCGAACCAGCAGCGCGGCATACTGATCAACCTGACAATTTACAACTCCACTTGAGTAGCACATCCAGCTCGCGGTGCGCATGTACGAGCTATTCCTTCTTCTCCTTCTTCTCGATGAGGCGTCTGCCTATCTCCTCCCTATTCTTCAGGTTCTCCATTATGGTCTGCAGGTCTTCTGGTTTCAGCACCTTTTCCAGTATGTACCGTGAGTAATCGGTCGAGAACTGCGACACGTCCAACAGCGCCGATTGGAGGTCCCAGACGTTTACGTGCAGGTCCTTATGCGGCTTAAGGACCTCGACGCCTATAGGCGCATACTTGAACGCTATTATGATGAGGTTCCTGAAGCTCTCGAACAGGACGTGCACTGCCGCGCTTGTTATATAGTACTTATCATGCTTTATCGGCTCCTCTATGGCGCCGTAGCAGTAGACGACTCCGGGCTCCTTGAGCAGGCGTTCGTTTATTAGATCTACGAGCAGGGGCTGCAGCTTGTCCTTCTCTTCGCTCTGCATATCGAAGTAGAATTTGACCAGTATGCCTCCCTTTGCCACCTTCTCTTCAGTCACTCTCTCGAGCTCCGATTTTGCCATCTTTATCACTTACTCATCGCGGCGAGCGCCTCTTCTGGTGCCAGCACCGACTCATCGCCGCTTACCAGATTCCTAAGCTTCAGCTTGCCAGCCTGCTCCTCAACGTCGCCTATGATAGCGGCATATCCGAACTTGAGCGAATTCGCATAAGACAACTGGTTCGATATGTTTCTTGTCGATAGGTTTATATCTGTAGCTATACCTTTGTCGCGGAACCAGTTCGCAACCTTCAGCGCATACTTGTAGTTTGACTCCTTGACGTTTATTACGAATAGCTTTGAGTATGTCTGCTTTGGGGACTCTGAAAATCCCATCATGTCAAGCAGCCTGTCTATCCCTATGGATGCGCCTGTCGCTGGCAGGCTCTTCCCAGAGTAGAGGCCGATGAGCTTGTCGTACCTTCCGCCTGCTCCCAGCGCGCTCTTCTCGCCTTCGGTGCTCGCAATCTCCATCACCATGCCGGTGTAGTAATCAAAGCCCCGCACGGCTGAGAAGTCGAGCTTTATTGCTCCATTTATGCCGTAAGACTCGGCGAGCGCTATGGTGGACCTGAGCTCATCAACCGATCCGCTCTTCGAGGCCGTAGCCGCAAAATCGAGTTTCTCATCGTTAGTTCCTTGCATGTTTATCAGGTCGTCTATCCTGCTTATCTGGTCCCTGTTCAGGCCGATCGATTCCAGCAGGTCCACCACCTTGTCCCTGCCAAGCTTGTCCAGCTTGTCGATGGCCCTGAGCACCTCCATGAACTGCTCGCTTTTTACGCCGAATGAAGTGATCAGAGAATCCATCATCGCACGGTTGTTTATCCTTATAAAATATGATATGCCGATCTCATCAAGGGCCTTCGCTACGGTGGATATCACCTCCGCATCAGCGTAGACGGTATCGCCACCGACTATGTCGACGTCAGCTTGCGTAAATTCGCGGTAGCGCAGTCTCTGCGGCTCCTCGCGCCTCCACGCCTTGCCTATCATGTATCTCTTGAACGGCAGAGGCAGGCCCTGATGCATGGCTATGTACCGCGCTAGCGATACGGTGAAGTCATACCTAAGTGCGAGGTCGTCGTTCTTTGTCTCGAAGATGAGCTTGGTGTCCTCGCCTATCCCACCTTTTGCCTTGAGCACCTTCACAGACTCGAGAGTGGGCGTATCTATCGTAAGGAAGCCGTATCTCTGGAAGACGCTCTCTACTTTTTTCAGGAGCTCGTTCCTGAAGAGCGCCTCATTAGGCAGAAGGTCTCTCATCCCTCTTGGGAATGGTACATCAGGCATAACCATCAACTCCGCATCCATCAGGATACTCATATTCATCTATACTGGTTTTAATAGATATGCCATAGGCTGGCATGAGGAATAGCAATTCGCAAGAGGATATGGCCTTGGCTAGCATCAGGCGCCCTCCTGGCGCGCTGCGTGTTGGCTAGCCATCACTCTCACTTCTTATTAATACACCGATCAAGATATTAAAGTCTTCTGTGCAAGCGTTCTAGAAGTCACAGGTTCTTATCAATCCACTTCTTAAGCGCTTCCTTTGGGATCGCCCCGACATTCATCGCCTTAAGCTCGCCCGCCTTTATCAAAAGCGTAGTAGGTATGCTCATTATGTTGTACTTCTTGGTTATGGCCTCATTCGAATCCGCATCGACCTTCACGAATTTTACCTTTCCCTCGTAATCCGAGGAAAGCTCCTCGAATATGGGACTGAATAGGCGGCAGGGCCCGCACCAGGACGCCCATATGTCTATTACAGCAGGTATCTTCGATTTCATCACTTCCTCATCGAAGGTCGAGTCCGTCACGTCGGTTACGCTCATTCATTCACCACAATAGATACCAATTCAGCTGTTAAAGATTAAAAAGGTGCGTGTTATGCCATGGTAACCTTTTTATTGCTTGCAAGCCAGAATAGCACAATGATGATAATGCACTACGCTGAGCCCATGGCTGTGAAGACGATCTTGAGTGCTGAACCATGCGGGATGGTGCATTGACAAGAATACCTAAAATTGCAATAAAGAGGATAATAAGCAGGAGGGGATCTGTGAGGCTGACGGACAAGGCAGCCGAATCACTCTCTACGATATTGGAGAGCAAGGCGAGGAAGATAGCCAAGTACGCGGCGGCACAGGCTAAGAAGAACGGTAGAAAGACGGTGCTCAAGGAGGACATAGACTCGTACAGACTGAGGTTCGGCGATTGAGTGAAGGTTGGAATGGCGATTAGCGGCACGGGGAGGGTGCGGATAGATTACGATGATTGCGGCGCAAGGAGTACCGTGCTCTTCGAGCCTGTCGGAGATAACGTGCTGGAGAGCAGATTCGACAAGACCGGAAGCATAACTAATCAGAGGCTTATTGGCATCAAGGACACGCGTAGGGCTGCGGAAGATTTCGTTGTCGGAATTGGCGCGGACGTTGAGATGCAGCAGTACAGGGAGGTGACGTTGCAGAAGGAATGTCCGAAGTGCGGGAATATGCCCCTCTCCAGGTATATTGATACGCTTCAATCAACTGCCAAAGCGCCGGTCATGCCGCTGTACCTGTGCGGGAGATGCAACACCAAGAGCTACTACCTTACCGATGAGTACTTGGGGAACCTTGTTCGCGACAACAAGGCCCTGTTCAACGCCTCTGAGCTCTCAGAGTTGGGCAGGGACGAGAAAACGTTCATGGAGGAGCTGAGAGCATACATAATAAGAATATTTGCATCTCAAAGGATTATGAATATCAAGTGATGGAATGGCTATTCTGCTTTCTGAACTATACGGCAAAGAGATTATAACGAACGAGGGAAAGAAGATAGGTATGGTAGAGGATGCTATACTGGATTTTGAGAACGGCAAGGTGGCCAACCTTCTTCTGATAAAGGCGGAGCAGCTCACGAGGAGCGACAACACTGCGATGCTGCTTGCGAAGAACAGCGTAAAGTACGAGCGTGTAAAGAACGTATCAGAGAGCATAATAGTGGGCAGCAAGTAGCTAGTCGGTCTTCACCTCTCTTGAGAGGTTCGGCCTGCTCTTCACTATCACCCTTGAGCCGCAGTACTGGCACCTTATGAAATTGTCAAGCTGCTTTATCTTCTTCCCGCAGTGCACGCAAACGTATGCCATGATATCATCTCTTTTTCTTTAGCCAGCCCACAAAATCGTTGTGTATCTGCGATGCTGCGGTGTCTATCACCCTGATGGTCATCTTGCCGCCGTAGTGCTCGTCGTCCAGCTCCAGCACTGGCTTGTATTCCTTCATCTCGGTATAGTGCACCTCCATCCAGTGGATCTTCCCCTTAAAGTAGTCCTTCATTATGTCGTCCCCCATCGGCGCGGAAGCGAAGCTGAAAAGCACGCCTGAGCACCAGTAGAGCGGCAGCGTGACGCCCGGGGTTATCCTCTCCCTTATGAGATCCTCCAGCGGGACCTTCGCCACATCGTGCACAACCAGCGTGTGTATTGGTTCGTAAGATATCTCTACCATTATCTCCTCCTAGCATAATCAGAGACGAGCCTTCTCGCAACCTCTCCTGCTGCTGTTGTCATAGTATAGGCGCCTCCTGCGTACGTCGCCCCGCAGTGCCTGCACCTCCATATGCTCGTGCCTATCCTCTTGACGGCATCCCTGCCGCACATCTCGCACTTGTACAGCGCGCGCTTCTGCTGCTTTACCGCTGCGTGTCTCTTCCTTACCCTCGCCCCGTATCTTATGCTTGCGTTTGCCATGTTATCATGCGCCCATTACGTGCCTCTTGAGCTCATCGTGCTTCTTCATCGCCATTTCAGCCATCTCCTCTACCTCTTTAACGGAGAAACTGCCGCCCAGACCCTTCTGCATCGCGCGTATGAACTTGCCGTCAGTGGCTACTGTCAGCCTCGCTGAGGCCGCATTCTCCTCGTTTCCGCTCGGATCGAGCAGCATCCCGCCGTTTATCTTGGTGAACGTTGCCGATGTCACGATATTATCTATCTTAAGCTCTTTAACCCTTTTCTCCCTCACCTCTGCCCCGTTCTCATACTCTGGCATCTTGGTGCAGGCGAGCGCGCTCATCGCAGCAAGGCAGCTCGCATCGAAAAGGTTGCCATCGTAGTTCAATACATAGATGTCGACATAGACATTCCACGCCTTGCCCTCCTCTATGAAAAGGCTGGCCATATCGACGCATTTGCCTGCGCGTATGCCCCTGTCCACGACCCTGGCCAACTCTATCGAGCTTGGGCTGGGCGGTCCGGCCTCATACTCTGCAGATGCGAGCGGAAGCAACTCCGCCGACATCGCGAGCGTGCCCTCATTCGGGGTGTCCGACATCGGCTCTCCGAGAATTACCTTGACGCCTGCGAGGACCCTGGTGTTGCCAAGGTCAACCTGAGCAGATCCTTCCGCATTTTCTATAACGTTCTTGGCCACCTTTATGCTCCTGAAGTCGGAGACTTTCCTTGAGTCCTCCCTGAGGCCCTTGGATAACAGCTCCTTTATGTACCCGCTCTTTATATCTCCTATAGCTTCCATTCAAACACTCTCGTATTTCTCCGCTACCCTTGTATAGACGCTGCGGAGCGCATCTCTCTGCACCTTGCTGATCGTCTTGCCGGACGCTATCGCCATCTCCATGGCCCTGTGCAGCTCCTCTGCTGTGTACTCGCCGTCCATCTGAAGCAGCAGTATGTTATTGTTCCTGGGCGATATCGCCATCGGCATGTCAGAGTCAGAGTAATTGTCCTCCTTCATGTTGAGGTCCAATATAAGGTGCTCCCCGATCTTTCCGACAGACACGGCGTATATCAGGTCCTTCATGTGTATGCCAGCTCCTGCAAGCGCCACGGCCGCCGCGGTTATGCCGGCCGCTCTTGTGCCTCCGTCGCTCTGGAGTATCTCTATGAATATGTTTATCATGCTTCCGGGAAACTCGTTCAGCAGAACTACGTTCTCGAAAGCCTCCTTCGTCACTTTCGATATCTCGATTGCACGCCTGTTCGGGCCGGTCCTTCCGTGGTCCTCTAGGGACGAGAAAGGCGCCATCTGGTACCTGCATTTTATTATAGCTCTAGTAGGGTCTGCCATGTGCTTCGGCTGCGTCTCTGTGGGCCCGTATACAGCTGCGAGCACCTTGTTCCTGCCCCACTCCAAGTATGCTGATCCATCAGCGTTCTTCAGCACGTCAGCCTCGATCTTCAACGGGCGCAGCTCGTCCATTGCGCGGCCGTCAAGCCGCTTCCCATCTACAATCAAATCCGGTCTGTTAGCCTTTGATGCCATATATTCACCTTGATCCGTTTTCCATAAGTTTCTTTATGCGTTCCGTAAGGCCTGGCACGTGCGCCTCTTCCTGCACTGTCAGTATCGCCTTTGTGGCAAGCGCTATGTCTCCTCCCTTTAACCATATCATGCCGTTCTTGCCAACCACGATGTTGCTTTTCGCCTTATCCGCTATCTGCTTTATCATCGTATTGTCCCGGCCTATTATCCTCGGTATCTTCGCCGGCTTTACGCTGACGAGCGTGCCACCGGAGAGCAGCCTGGGATAACTCAGTATTATGGTGCGCCTCTCCTCTATATCCTTAACTGTCGCCTCCACGACATCTCCGACCTTGAACGAGAACCTCTCGAACTTGCCGCCTATTATTATGCTCCTTCCGTGGAACTTCAGGTCCACCTCGTACACGCTATTTTTCGCGGATGTGACTATGCCTACGACAGTGTCTTCTATGCGGGGGCTCCACACGCTCTCCAGCGGGACTATGGAGAGCGGCTCCCTCTCGATCATGCCAAGCACCATCGAATAGGTCTTCCCATCTTCGATATATGTGTAGTTGCTCCTGACTGGCTTGTCAGAGACAAGGTCGCCTGGCAATATAATCTCATTCATCGTATCAGCTCTCTAAAAGTTTTGTTTCGGCCCTTCCCTGCGTTGCCTTGTTTATCCTATCGAAGAACTCACTCTGCATACCTGCGGGGAACTCGAGGGTCGCCTGCAGGGAGCCATCCTGCAGCCATTGCTCAGACTTGAGTCCGTACTGCTTGAGCATGCCGAAGCACCTGTTGGCGTACTCTGCGGGTATGGTCACGCTTATCCTGGCGTTTGTGAACTTCAGCGGCATGACCGCGCTAAGCTTTTTCACTATCTCATCTATCTGCTCGTTGGCATTCTTGAACGGGTCTATCGCCACCTTCGCCTCCCTCATCGCATTCTCGATCCTCATTGGAGGATTCGGTGCGTTTGTCCTGGGGTCTATAGAGTTCTTCGCTATCACCGCGATTATCTGCTTCCTCTTGTCTTCAACGAGCCGGTTCCTCTGCTCCGTTGTTATCGGCACATTGCCTTTCTTCAGTATGGCATCTACCACCTTCGCCAGGTCGTCCGTGCCGAATACCTTCTTTATCTTATCGCTGTTCTGCCTCTCTCCCTTTTTTGCGTCCTTGAATATCTCCTCAGCCTCAAGGACCCTGAGCGGGTCGGTTATCTTGCCGATTATGTAGTCGTGAGCGAGCTCCGAATCTACGAATATCTCGAACTCCGAGCCATCCCTTTCGTACTTTGCTATGACTGTCTTAGAAGAAGCCATGTCCTTCACGATCCTATTAGAATAGTAAGAGAAATATCAAATCAAAGATACTTAGATACCTTGTCAGGAGACATCATCGAAAAACCATCCTTCCTTGTTATCGTTGCTATGTCGATGCTGTTCTCGTTTATCTGCTGCTTGTCAGCCACTTTCTTGATTATCTTCACGCCGAGCGCCAAAGCCTCCTCAGTGCTTATGTCGTCGCTGTATTCCTTTGTGAGCATCTCGTCCGCCACGATCTTTCCAGACCCTATCGCATCGGCCTTGTAGCCAGCGATAGTGGCCCCCGGGTCTATCTCGTAGAGCCTGGGCTCCTTGTCGATGCCGCCTATCAGCACGGATATTGCGTATGGCCTTATGCCGCCATACTGCGTTGCGAGGAGGAGCTCCTCGGAAATGTCCCTGGATATGCTCTCCACGGATTCGGTCTCGTTGTATACCATCCTATGGGTCTGCGTCTTGCTCCTCATTATGTTGATCAGGTGCAGGCCGTCTGCCACTATGCCGCTGTACGTCACCCCTATATAAGAATCGATGCGGAATATCTTCTGCACGCTTGCTGGCACTGTAAGCGGCGCGGTTATGTTCTTGTGGGCCACGAAAACTATGCTGTCCTTCGTCGCCATCCCTATCGATGTTGCGCCCTTTTTGACAGCCTCTCTCGCGTATTCTACCTGGAAAAGCCTGCCGTCTGGAGCGAACATCACGCCCCTGTCGTATGCTGTCTGTTGCGGATACATCTTCACACCATAAACTAAAGTCAATCAGGTAAAGCAGTCAAACGAAATAGCGTATTATAGTTGGGCATATAAGCTTATATTCGTTTCTTTTTGAGCGCCCTGATGGTCCCCGAAGCTCCCAGGGTGTAGAAGTACGCGTCTCGTCCTCCAACCTTCTTGACAAGCGCGAGCGCGGCTATCACCTGGCCACAACCCGCGAGGCTGGTCCTCATTATGAAAGTTTTGTCGCTGAGGAACTCGAGTATTCGGGGGTTGGCTCGATGGAAATTGGATTCGCCTATGCAGCGCATTAGCGATATGCGGAGCGCTGTCGCGAATTCCTCCCTTTCCTGTTCGGTAACAGCATAGCCTGACTCTACAGTTATATACCTGCGCTTTTCCCGCATCATCAGACCACCAGCCTGCGATTGGCCTCGCTTATGCTCTTCCTGGCGTAGCCCTCATCAGCACCCATGAGCTTCGCAAGCTCTACCATCTGCATGTAGGAGCACATGCTGCTCCTCGACCTTGCGAGGGTCACGAAAGCGACGTCAACGCCCCCTTTCCTAGCACTTGAGAGCAATCGTCCGGCCTTGAATATAGCATGTGACCTCCTCAGTCCGTAAAGCTCCATTATATCGGATAGCGATATGCAGAGAGCAACCCCATTGTCTGCCAATGACGAGATTAGCTTCTTATCCGCTTCCATCTCTTTCAGGTACACGGCCGAGACGCCCATGTTCACAGCCTGTATCAGCTTGCCGGCAGGCCCACTCGCTATTGCTTTCCTCTCCTTCCCGACGCCACGCTCCTGAAGATCCACAAACGCTATGCTCTCCGGTATCACGCCGATCTTCGAGAATCCAAGCCTCGACTCCAGGTCGCTGTCGATGTTGCACGAGCTGAAAACAACGTCATAGTACAAAGGAGCACCTACGAAGCCTCCCCGTCGTGCTCAGGCACTCCGAAAAGGTCTTTCTCAAGCACATCGCGCGTCTTCTTGGTAGGCACCAAAAGCTTGACAAGCTTGGTGTGGCCGCGTATTCCCTTGCCCGATTCAAAAGCCGCTATCAGGCCCTGCATCTCAAGCTCAGACAGGTATTTCCTGTACCAGCGCTCGCTCTTCGGCTCCTTCTTCATGCTCTCGCATATTGACCTGTAGCGGTTGTAGACCTCGCCGCTGAACAGGTAGGTGTCTACGCCATCGGTGAGTTTCTTGTACGTGCCGCCGCTCTGGGTGAGCAGCGCAACGGAATATAGCACAAGCTTCTGGTGCTCCGGCAGCGTCCCTATCAGCTCGTAAACGGATTCGTTCTCTGCCATCCTGACGCCATCCTGCGCCTCCTTCATCGTTATGGCAGAGAGCTTACGCTCTTCGCTGAGCTCACCGGCCCGAACAAG
Organism: Microcaldota archaeon; assembly: GCA_021806185.1. The sequence goes on from JAJZXZ010000002.1 coordinate 19,333, forward strand.
CACCTTGAGCGAGAATCGTGCATCGCCGCCCTCCTTCGCCGCCTGCGCGGCTATGTAGTGCAGCACCTCGTCGCTCGCGACGCCCTTCTTGAAGCCGATTTCCGCCCTTTCCTTTATTATCGCATAGAGCTCTGTGGCATAATACGGTGGGAAGACGAGCTCTGTCTCGTAAAGCGCAGAGAGGCTCCTCGGATCGAGGTCCTCCTTGAAGGAAACTCTGTTGGATATGCCTATCATCGACACCCCTCCGGCCTTTATGTCGCTGTTTATCCTCGTGAGCGTGTATATCAGGTCGTCCAGGTCCTTCACCATGTCGAGCTCGTCTAGCACAGCGACGAATATCTTGCTGTCCTCTTCGACCCAGTTCCTAAGCCTTTCGTAGAGGTCGACCGCGCCGTACCCCCGCTTCGCATATGTAGGCAGGTGGTCGCTTGTCACCTTTGCCAGGACCTTGAACCTCGAGTTGTATATCCTGCAGTTTATGTAGGATATCCTCGCCTTCGTATTCGGTATCTGCTTTATCTCCTCTATCACATAGTTGACGCACGAGGTCTTCCCGGTGCCTGTCTTCCCGTATATGAAGAGGTTCCGCCCCCTGTCACCCTTGAGCGACGGGGCGACTGCGCGCTCTATGCTGTTTATTTCCTTCTCCCTGAACACAAGCTTCTTCGGAGTGTAATGCGGCGAGAGGGCCTCCCTGCTCGAGAATATTTTTGATTCGCCAAGTAGGTCGTTAAGCGTTTGCATCATGGCACCTTACAACGAGCATGTGAGATACTCGTTTCAGGTTTAAAAAGACTCTGTAGTTGTAGAGAGATAAAGCTACACTTGGCTGGAGTTCAGACCAGCTGCCTCTCCCTGAGCTTGCTTATGTCCATCGCGCTGTACCTCCAGACTATGTCCCCCCTGATATCGCTCTGCACAACCCACGGCCTGACTATGACAACATCGTTCTCCTTCACCCAGAAACGCCTCCTGAACCTCCCGGGTATTGAACAGAGCCGCTGCTTCCCGTCGCTGCACTCGACGAAGAATTTAGTTGCGCCTGCCGTCTTCACCACCGTGCCGATGACCTCGCCCTGTTCCGGGAGCTTAAGCTTGTACTCGACCGGCGCGCCCCTTCTCTCATCAACCCCGCTTTTTCTCATGGTATCGCTAGTAGTGCTTCACGCCGTAGCGCGAGCCGCATGCCTCGCAAACTAGATAGAACATGCCGCGGCCTGCTCCCTCAAGCCTGGTGTCCGGCTTGTGGCATTCCCTGCATATGACATAGATCTCGAAGTAGCGCTGTATGCGCTTGTCCATGTCAGCGGCCTGGAACCTTCCGCTTATCACCATGCGCTGCTCCTCGATTCCTACAGGCACGGCAAGCTCCCTGCTTATGTACCTCGCTATCTCCTTCGGGTCCCTCCTCGCCTTGTCGGCTATGACGCTTATGTTCCTTATGATCGTCTTGTTCCCCTGCACTATCGAATCGACCTTCGGTATCACGAAGTCTGAGCTCTCGCTGGAAATGATGTGCGCCTTGTTGAAGGCACGGTCCAGTAGCGTCATGTACTCTTCGTCGCTCATGCTAAATCCTCTCATTATGCTTACGCGGTCTAGATATATAAACAGATTAGAAGGTGAACATATTTAAATTCGGGACTGGCTATATCTGTGGCAGATAGGCTGGAGGCTAAGGGTCTCCAATCCGCAAATCCCTTTTGGCGGGCCAATGCCGTCCGAGTGCCATGCATCTGTGCCGGACCTGCGCTGAAGCGTAGACGTCCTGCCCTATGTGGTAGCTTACTATGTGAACCGGGCCAGGCCGGAAGGAGCAACCCTAAGCACGGCAAAGCTATGCTCTTAGGATACAGGGCCGAGCCAAAGCGCAGACCATCCTTCATAGATGCAGAGCGCAAGGCGGCTTCTGCCACTTATAAAAGGATTGTGTGGCAAACGATAATGGGCCGGGGTCGCCTAGTGGTAGGGCGGCAGCCTGCTAAGCTGTTTAGTCAGAAATGGCTTCCGCGAGTTCGAATCTCGCCCCCGGCGAATGCTTAAGGAAGCGCACTGAGACGTTTATCGCATCCCTCGTCTCGCGCATCATAATGATTAATAAAACTGTGTGCTGTTTGTAAAGCGTGGTTTGATGGCAATAAAGTTATGGCAAAAGCTTCTTGCTGAGGCGCTTGGCACGTTCCTGCTGCTTTCTGTCGGAGTCGGTGCAGTGATATCTGCTGCGGCGTTCCATGTTGGCGGAGTCTCCATATTAATCGTCGCGCTCGCATTCGGGCTTGCGCTCGGAATAGCGGTTACGGCTGCGCTCTACATATCTGGAGGACACATTAACCCAGCGGTGACGATCGGGATGCTTGTAGCGCGCAGGATAGGCGTGGGCGACGCGATAGCCTACATACTCGCGCAGATAACAGGGGCTACAATAGCGATACTTGTGCTGATGGCGGCCCTGCCCGCGCACCTTGGCGTGGCTGCGAGCTGGGGGCTCCCCGGTCTGGCCTCTGGAATAACCGTACCTGAGGGCATAATGATAGAGGCGCTGATAACCTTCTTCCTTGTTTTTTCTGTATTCATGACAGCGGCAAATGAAAAGATAGCGTCGAGGATCGGCGGCCTTGGCGTAGGACTCACGCTGGTGGTACTTGTGCTCTTCGCTGGCCAGTTCACCGGCGCTGCCGCGAACCCGTCGGTTTTCATGGGCCCTGCGATAGCGTCCGGCAACTTCGCGAACTGGTATGTTTACTGGATAGGCGATCTTGCGGGCGGTATAATCGCGGCGCTGGTATGCGGGTATGGGCTCCTTAGAAAAGGAAGATAACGCAGTTCACCATGCTCAGGCATAGCCCGCCGAAAGGCATCGTGATGAATGCCCATTGCGTGCATTACCATACACTAAAATAAGCCATGCACGGATAAAATGCCCGGGAACTGGCCAATTAGATAGTCAGCCCTTGACCCTTATCTCATGCCGGATTATGCTCTTGTTGCCTTCATCGAAGTAGAAATCAGCGTCGAACCTATCGCGTCCGAGCATGTGAGGAATCCAGTGCCTATCATCCGCCCACATATCGCTTACTGGAAGCCCGTTGATTGGGAACCAGCGGAGCTCCCCGTTGTCGTCACTTTTTTCCAGCAGCTTGCCAGTGAACTTACTGGTGGAAAAGAGATGGACTGCAAAATCAATTTCGTCCTTCCCGGAGTTGTGGAAGTTCAATACACCGTGGTAGAAAAGGTCGCTCACTAGCAGTCCGGACTCCTCAAATGCCTCCCTAACGGCGTTCTGCGCAGGCGTTTCCCCGTTGGTTATCTTGCCGCCTACGCTGTTCCATTTGCTCTTGCTTATGCCCCTTGTCGATCTCTTCAGCAAAAGGCTGTCTCCGTTGAGTATGACCACCAGCGTGGCGAAGGTGGTCATCAATACCAGCCGCGCGCCTTCATCGCCTTTGCTACGCGGTCGACAGCTATTATGTAGGCCGCCATGCGCGGATTTATCTTCTCGCCTTTGTTCGCATACTCATTCTGCATGGCGATGGTGTCGTTGAACGACTTCGTTATCTTCTTGTCGAGCTTTGCGTAGAAAAGGTCGGTGTCCCAGTAATCTCCGGTTATGTTCTGCACCCATTCGTAATACGAACCGATCACGCCCCCGGAATTTACAAGGAAGTCCGGCAAGTCCAGTATCTTCCTCTCAAAGAGTATCTTCGTTGCTTCCGGGGTGACCGGCCCGTTGGCAAGCTCCAAAAGAAGCTTGCAGTTTATCCTGTCGGCGTTGTCTGCCCTCACCTGGTTCTCTATCGCCGCCGGTATGAGTATGTCCACCTTTAGCTCAAGCAGCTCCTCGTTTGACACCTTCTTCGCTCTCTTGCCCTTGTAGCCCTGCACCGTGCCAGTCTTCTTCTTCGCCTCGTCAAGCTTCGCCAGGTCGAGCCCATCGGGGTCGTAGACCCCGCCTTCGGAGTCGCTTATCGCGACGACCTTGGATCCCATGACCTCCTTCGAAAGAGTGTATGCATATCTACCTGCGTTGCCGAACCCCTGCACGGCTATGGTAGCTCTCCTTGGATTTATCTTCAGCATCTTAGCAGCTTCACGCATCACGTACATCCCACCCCTTGCAGTGGAATCCATGCGGCCGGCGCTGCCCCATACCTCTACGGGCTTGCCGGTTATGGCTCCGAACTCGCTTTTCCTCGTTATGTTAATGTATTCATCAAGCATCCATGCCATTATCTGCGGGTTTGTGTACACATCCGGAGCAGGCACATCGACTTCAGGCCCCATGTCTGTGCCAAGAGCGCGCACGTAGGCCCTCGATAACGCCTCTATCTCCTTGTCGCTCATCTTCTTCGTATCGCATATAACCCCACCTTTGCCGCCTCCGAAAGGTATGTCCGCCAGAGAGCACTTCCAGGTCATCCACGCTGCAAGAGCCTTCACAGTGCTGAGGCTCTCCTGAGGATGGAAGCGTATGCCTCCTTTTGCAGGGCCCCTTGCGTCGTTATACCGCACACGGAAGCCGGTGAAAACCTGCGTACGGCCGTTGCCCATCCTGACAGGTATGCTCATCACAAGAACGCGCTTGGGCTCCCTCAGTATCGCGTGCGCTTCCTTGTCGAGCTTCATTATGCTCGCAGCCTCATCAAGCTGCTCTTGCGCTATCTTGAAAGGGTCAAGTTCCTCGGCCATTTATTCACCAGCTAAAATACGCAGCAACTATTTATTTATGTTTGCTAATGGGTTCGAAATCTGCTAGCCCAGCCCATGCCATGCTCGAAAAATTATTGCTTCCTTCAGCAACAAATCGCTTTTTCGGGCCCGGAAGAAGCAGAAAGCTTTAAATACATATATCTTGTTTATCTTCCAAGGTGCATATATGTTCTCCAAAGGCAGATTTAAGGCGCAAAGCGCCATGGAATACCTTATGACGTACGGGTGGGCGATACTTATTATTGCAATAGTGCTCGGTGCACTCTTCTCGTTGGGAGTATTCAGCGGCAGCTCCTTCGTAGGAACAACGTGCATAGCCGCAGCGGGCTATACATGCTCTAGCGTGTCGTTCTTCAGCGGAACATTCAACGCCGTGGTAGGACAGGCTACCGGGACATCGTGGTCGACAGCGAACATAGTCTTCATAGTAGGAGGCGGAACACCGCCGTCTATAAATTCCGGAAACACGGTTACAGGCAGCGGGTGCGTATCATCGAACTCTGGAGGGCTCTCTAGCGGACAGACCTTCGCGGCATCATTCACCGGCTATGTGTCCACAGCAAGCAATATAGCATCAACTGGAGTTGCTACATGCACATCGTTGCCCACTGCTATTGGCACGACAGAGAGCGGGGCGCTCTGGGCAGCGTATCAGGCTAGCGGAATTAGTGGAGTGCAGTGGATACAGCTAGCGACAGTGACTCTAAAGGAGACATAACCCTTTCTTTTTTTATTTTTCTTCCTTAGGGTTAGTTATGGGCATGGCTGGCTAGTTTCTTGCCCTGAGCTCTGCCAGCTCTTTCCGCATCTTCAATACCTCCATAAGCTCGTTGGCGCTCAGCAATGGCTTGCTCAGCCTGTCCGTGTCATCTACCGCTATTCGGGGGCATGCGGTGTTTACGAAGGCGTCGAATTCCCTCATGTTCTCCAATGATACAAAGTCGAATGTATTCGATGTGAGCACGCAGGCCATCAGCCCCTCCCGCTCTATCTTATCCTTCAGTATGCGCGCGAGCGCCTCGTTATGCTGCCCGTTCTTAGTTGTGAGCAGTATCCCGAAGCTCTTTGCGCCTACAGCCTTCAGTACCTTCCCTCTGCTCCTTCCGTCATATATTTTCCTGTACCTGTCTATTGCCTCGACCTTGTTTGCGAACGGCTCAACGACTATGAATGGCTTCGTTGTGCTGAGCAGCGCGCCTAGCGGATGGAACATGCCCCCGCCGAAATAGACGAATGCATCTACATCTCGGTCTATGCTCGCGGCGCTGCCCACATCGCAG
>JAJZXZ010000030.1 GCA_021806185.1 Microcaldota archaeon
TGAAGGGCAAGGAGGGCCGCCTCAGGTATAATCTCTCTGGCAAGAGGGTGAATTTCTCAGCGAGGACGGTCATATGCTCTGATGCAAGGCTGACTGTCAACCAGGTCGGGGTGCCAAGGAGGATAGCCGAGAACCTGACCGTACCGATATACACTACACAGTGGAACATAGAGCTAGTCAGGGACTACCTCAAGAGGACGGAATATCCGATGGTGCTCAACATCATATCGAAGGACGGAGTAAGGAAGCGCGTCACCGAAGCGAACAGGGAGGAGCTGATCAAGTCGTTAGCTCCGGGTTTCGTCCTTGAGCGCCAGCTCATAGACGGCGACCTCGCGCTCTTCAACAGGCAGCCCACCCTGCACAGGCTCTCGGTCATGGCGCACGTGGTGAAGGTGCTGCCGGGGAAGACGCTGAGGCTTAACACGTCGGCAGCCGTTCCGTACAACGCCGACTTCGACGGCGACGAGATGAACCTCCACGTCCAGCAGTCGATAGAGGCGCAGGCCGAGGCGAGGTACCTCATGCAGCCGAAGGACCTGATACTCTCGCCACGGGATGGCAGGCCGGTTATGTTCACCGAAGAGGACCAGATAGCCGGTCTATACCTGCTTACAAGAGACGGCGCTTACTTCACCAAGGAAGAAGCGTCGATAATGCTGTCATCCGTGATGGTCTATGAGATGCCGAAGAGGGAGAAGAACGGCCTATACAGCGGCAAGGCGATACTCTCGATGATACTGCCGAAGGGCCTGGACTACACCGCCACGTCCAACCTCGGTGAGAAGACGGTGATAAAGGACGGCGAGCTCGTCACGGGGACGATAAGCGAGAACATAATAGGCATCGGCGGGCCCCTTATCGCCGAGATATTCGAGAAGTACGGCTCTGATGCGGCGGCTAAGTTCCTCCACGAAGTATCGAACATAGCGGTGAGGTCGGCATACATGTCGGGCTTGACGATCAGCATACGCGACTACTACGAGACAGAGCAGATAAGGAAGGAGAAGGCGCGCATAATAAAGGAGGCGGACGATAAGGCCGCCGCGCTCATCGAGAGCTACAGGCAGGGCAAGCTCGAGGTGCTGCCTGGCTATACGAGAAGGGAAACCCTCGAGCTAGAGCTGAGGGTACAGCTCGACATAGCGAGGGATATAGCCGCAAAGTTCCTCATGAAGACGCTGACCCCGGAGAACAACGCGTACCTGATGGCGATGATAAAGGCGAAGGGCAATATAGTGTTCTTCGTCATGATCAGCATGCTGCTCGGCCAGCAGGCGGTGAGGGGCCGCAGGCCTTCAAGAGGCTACAACGGCCGAATACTCACGTATTTCAAGAGAAACGACAAGAGGCCAGAGGCGAGAGGCTTCATAAGGTCGTGCTTCATAGAGGGGCTGTCGCCGTCCGAGCTCTACATGCACGCGATGGGCGCGAGGGACTCGGCGATGACCAAGTCTCTCATAACGGCCGTGAGCGGCTACATGCAGCGCAGGCTGATAAACGCGCTGCAGGACCTCTACGTTGCCGATGACGGCAGCGTTAAGGACGCGAGCGGGGCGCTGATAGAGACGATATACGGAGGCGACGGCATAGACCCGACGATGCAGATGCTCGCCGCAAGAAAAGGTGACCTGATGGCAGGGAACATGAAGGTAGCGTGCGGAGAGGCGGTAGGGGTGGTGGCTGCGCAGTCGATAGGCGAGCCGGGGACCCAGATGGTCCTTAGGTCATTCCACTCCGCAGGGATTGCGTCGGTCATAACCACGACCGGGCTGCCGAGGATAATAGAGATCGTGGATGCGAGGAAGAAGCCGAAGTTCCCGATGATGGAGATACGCCTCACCAAGCCTGTGGCGAAGAGCTATGAGAAGGCGAAAGAGGTATGGAAGAAAATAGAGGAGGTCAAGGTCTCTGGGGTAATAGACGGCTTCGAGGAGAACCTCAAGTCCGGCACGATGGTGCTGCACCTCAGCAAGGAGAAGACCGCGCAGCACGACATAACCGGAAGGACGATAGCAAGCAGGCTCTCGAAGCTGGAGGGAGTGAGCGCAGACCAGGACGGCAGTGACGTAAAGGTAAAGGTGAAGGACAAGGACACGAAGAGCATACGCACCAGGTTCGTCAAGGTGCTCAACTCGGCGATAGCCGGCGTGCCAGGCATACAGAAGGTTGTGATGCAGACCGATGACAACAACGAGTTCTATCTCACAACATCGGGGAGCAACATAGAGGGGGTGCTCGGCGTGGAGGGCATCGAGAAGGATGAGGTTTACAGCAACGACATATTCGAGGGGCTCAGAGTATACGGGATAGAGGCCGCCAGGAACCTCATAGCGAACGAGCTGCAGAAGACGATCAACGAGGAGGGAATAACGGTAGGTTTCAGGCACCTGGGCCTGGTGGCTGACGCGATGACGCATACCGGAGTAATAAAGAGCGTGGGCAGGCACGGGATAGCCGGAGAGAAGGAGTCGGTATTCGCCAGGGCGGCTTACGAGGAGACGGTGAAGCACTTCACCAACGCCAGCGTCTTCGGCGAGACCGATGCGCTCACGGGCGTCGCCGAGAACATACTGATAGGCAAGCAGGTAGGCGTCGGCACGGGCAGGGTGCACCTAGCGATAAAGAAGGAAGAGCTTAAGAAGATTAAGAGGAAGGATTAGGTGGATAGATTGCAGAACGAGAGGCCTTTCGACCTGCTCAACAGGGTGATAGGCAAGACGGTGCTTGTGCGGCTCAAGGGCAGCCTTAGCATACGCGGCAGGATCACGTCCTTCGATGCGCATATGAACATTGTGCTTGAGGAAGCGGAGGAGCTGGACGGCGGAGAGACGAAGGCGAAGCTCGGCACCATACTGCTCAGAGGGGGCAACATAATTTTCGTCTCGCCAGCATAGAATAAATACCTTTAGGATAGAGCCATTGGGGGTCTGATGGATACATCAAGAGCAGCGACGCCGCAAGGCGTGCATGTGGGGCAGGACCTGCAGCGCATGGGGGACCGGAAAGCGCAGGAAATAAAACAGTGCGAGGGCTGCGGCAGGGTGCTGCTGCATTCGGACGCTGAAACGAGGTACTGCAGCAGATGCGAGATGAAATACATAAGGAAGCAATACGACTGAGACCAGTACAGCAAGCAATAAATAATGCCGATACAAAACATCCATGCGGGCTTGTAGCGCAACGGTAGCGCACCTGCATGGCATGCAGGGGGTTGCGGGTTCAAATCCCGCCAAGTCCATATTGTGGTCCAATGAAAATGTTATCCGGAAAGGAGAAGGATGAAGCCATGGAGCGCCTTACTGCAGCAGCGGACATAGCCACCGGCTCCACCTGTTTCAGGGCGAAAGCCGGATCCGTCATAGTCAAGGATGCCACCATAATCGGGAAGGGGGTCAACTCGCCTCCAGACGGTGAGGTGCTGGACCATTGCAGGAAGGATGACCTGCCGGCGAATTTCAAATCAGACAAGACATGCTGCGTGCACGCAGAATGGAGAGCGATAATAGAGGCGCTAAAGACCAATCCAGAGAAGATTAAGGGGGCAAGGCTCTATTTCGTGCGGCTTGACAAGGAAAACAGGATGCAACCGGCTGAGCGCCCCTACTGTACGATATGCAGCAAGCTTGCCTTGGAAACCGGCATAGCCGAGCTTGCTTACTTCAGCGGAGAAAGCGTTGTCGTTTATGAAGCCAAGGAGCACAACGACCTCTCCTTCGCGTTTAGGGCACCGCAGAATGGCAAATAGCCGTTGATACATCAGCAAATCTTACACCGTATATGCGCCAAGTCCATTCTTCGATGACAAAATTAGTTTTGTTGAGAGTAAAAATCCCGCCAGGATCCTCAGCGGGTAAGTCCAGATCAGGTTTTGTACCGTAGGTGCTAATGCACTGTTCACTGGTTCTGGGGCGCTGCTATTTTTGATATTTAGCCAAAATAGCTATAATGCTTAACTAAACTGTACTAACATGAAAATCAATGTCAAATTCAAAGAAGATAGATTCAGTGAGAGACGTGGAGGAGCTTCAAAGGCGCTGGATATATTATGTAATAGGTGCGGTAATCTAGTGCTAATTTATCAAAAAGATGGCCCAGGGCCTTTGCTTAGATGCTATGTAGACCGAATCTTATACCCAAAGAACTATCTCCCTAAAAACATAAAATACGTAAGACATATACCAAAGCTTACGTGCAACGATTGTAGCGCTCTGATAGGAATGCCGATGAGATATAGACGCCATGGAGAGAATAGACTAGCCCTCAACATGATTAAAGGCTCATTTAAAAAGAGAATAAGCATGCAAGTCAAGTTAATAAAGTGAATATAGTATGACCTTTATCACACTGCTTAGATAACAATATATATCTGGATCGACACTGCACGTGCGTGGGCATCTTTTGAAATTTTTAAGAGGGCGTCCCTACTTCCCTGAAGTGCAGGCAGCGAATGCAATAATAATATTACCTGGACTCCCGCGGTTCAAGCCTCTGACTCCTTTTTGAGAACTTTCTTTGTGTAGTTTATTTTTTTGCATTAAAGGCATTTAAGTCCCGTTGTACTCTGTTTTATGAATGACGATGTGTTACCCTTTGCCTGTGTCGATTCTTCCTGTTGTAGTATGTCACTATTGCCACAACGATGATTATCGCGATCATTATCACGATAGCCGCGTATAGCGCAGCGTTGGATGGAGTAGGAGTAACAGGTGGACTTACCACGGTCGTAGGTGCGACGGTAGTCGCCACAGTCAGTGCGGTTGTGGTAGGAACTGTTGTAACCTGGGACTCCATTATTGCGACGATCGGGTCTGGCGGCACAGTGAATGTTATGGTGCATGCTATTG
>JAJZXZ010000031.1 GCA_021806185.1 Microcaldota archaeon
TTTCTTTATCCTTTCGAGCATGCGCCTGTCCGCCTCCCTGTCGAACCTCTGGTCGTTTTCGCGCTCACCAAGGAAGCGCATGCCTTCGTCAGAGTCCCACCAACCGGCCCCGCCGGGCGTGTAGCCGGCGTCGCTGGCAATCTTCCTGAGCACCTCGCCGCCTCCCAGCATCCCAACGCGAAGCCTGCGGCTCAATAGCCTCGCCACAGATGTCTTACCAGAAGCAGGCAACCCGGATAATATAACCGCGTCCATAGCTAATCCTATCCCAGCCAAACAGCCGTAGGCGTCAGTGCGCAACGAGCTGCAGCACGTACGATCTCTGCTTGACGCTTACGTCGTTCAGCTTCATGTCCCCGCGCTCGACCCTGCTCCCGAGCTTCACGACTTCAGCTGCGCAGCTTGCGCACAATACGCCTCCGAATATACGGCTGTTCGTCCTTCTGGACTTTCCGCCACGCACGCTTATCCCGTTCAGCTCCGCAGCGCATATGGCGCAATGCGGCATCGAGTGCGAAGCACGCCTGAAATGCATGACATTCCTGCCGCTAGAGGTGACGCGGTTAGCGCGCCTGAAGCTTCTTGACCTGTGCATAGGTTTTGGCAAAATCAGCACCTTGGAGTATTATCGTACAAAAGGTATAAAGAGGCTATCATTCCGATATGCCCTCGGCGGCGAGCTTCGCCTTCGTGTCCAGCTTAGCCCTCCTCCGGTCATACAGCAGTATGCTTACCGATGTGATGAGCCCAAGGACAAAGACCACTACGAAGAAAAGCCCCCTGTATTGAAGGCTGAATGCTGTGTTGAACAGGCTGAACGAGACGCTGTCGGTGCCAAGCGAGCTGAACAGGAACGGCAATATAAGGTAGTACACGACCAGGAAAGATGGTATCAGCACTATGGTAGACTTCATATTCAGCGACATGCTCTGCTTCACGAGCGGCATCATCTCTTTCTGCTTCGCGGATATCTCCTCCTTCGGCGCATCCCTCTTTATCATCTCGTTGAGCTCCTTCGAGCGTATCTTTATCTGGTCTTGGAGCGCCCTTGTCTTTTTCGGGTTCGACAGTTTCCTCTGGACGGCAGCCGCCCCTATCGTGTATGCGACCCCGAGCGCCACTATCTCGTAGACAGACAGGGTGGGCAGCACAGTGAGCGCGAGCATGCTTTACACCCCGAAAATGCCGGAGATTGCGTCCTTCAGCGCTTCCACAGCCTCGTCTGCCCTGTTCTGCCTGTTGTCTATTATGTACATTGGGATGTTCAGCTTGCTCGAGTATGCCGAGATTATGCTGATCTCTACTATCCTGTCATTGTCTATCTGGTGTGCATCCTCCTTCTCGCGCACCCTGCTCCTGTCTGCAGAGCGCCTCTTCATTATGTCGCGGGTATCCGCATCTATATGCACGAAGCCAACCACCCCTTTAAGCGCGTCCAGGAACATGAACGGCGAACCAGGGAAGTACATGCTGCCTGCCTTTATGGCTGCATGTGTGTCTATCACCACGTTGCCGCCTATGCCGCTCACCTTTTTGAACGCCATCCGCTGCACCTCCCGTTGCCTTTTTCTGCTCATGTACCTAACCTTGTCCCTGGAGGTTGCGTATCCCTTCTTTTTGGCTATCTCCTCCATGATGCTCCCGAAATTCACTACTTTGGTGCGCTTATAGCCCCTTATCCTCTCGACCAGCGTAGTCTTGCCTGCTCCTGCTGTACCTGTAACTATAACAAACGGCATGGGAACGATTAACTATGCAACTAAAAGTATAAAAGAAAAGAGGATTAGTCCTCCATGCCGTGCTCGTGGCCTCCCATGCCTCCGCCTGGGCCGCCAGGCGGCGCCCTGCCCTTCGAGCTTATCATGTCGTCTATCCTCAGTATTATCTCGGCAGCCTCGCTGGCGCTGTAGATAGCCTGTTCCTTTACCTTCAGCGGTTCGAACACGCCCTGCTTGGCCATGTCGCCGATCTCGTTCTTCGTTATGTCGACGCCAGCCACGCCTCCCTCCTTCGATCTGTGCTTGCTCCTGAGCTGCACGAGCGTGTCTATCGCGTCCATTCCCGCGCTCTCGGCAAGCGTCTTCGGTATGACCTCAAGCGCATCGGCGAACTTCTGTATCGCGAGCTGCTCCCTGCCGCCTACGTCGTTGGCATAGGATCTCAGCCCGTTCGCGACGTCCACCTCGACGCTTCCGCCGCCTATGACATACTTTCCATCCATCATCACGCTCGATATCGCGCCTATCACATCAGTAATCGACCTCTCGACCTCGTCGACCACCTGCTGGTTGCCTCCCCTCACGAATATCGTGACGCTCTTCGGCACCTTGCATTTCTCGACGAATATCATGCGCTCCCCGCTTATCTTTCTCTCCTCTACGAGGCCTGCGAATCCGAGGTCCTTTGCGCTAAGGTCGTCAAGGCTGGTGACTATCCTCGCTCCAGTCGCTCTCGCGAGCTTCTCTATGTCGCTCTTCTTGACTCTCCTCACGGCCAGTATGCCCTCCTTGGCCAGGTAGTGCTGCGCGACGTCGTCTATGCCCTTCTGTGTGAACATCGCTGTGCAGCCGCTCTTCTTTATCTTGGCCACCATCTCCTTCAGCATGCGCTCCTCCTGCTGCAGGAACGCCTGCATCTGCTCCGGCGACGTTATCTCTATCTTCGCTTCCGTCTCGGTCTTCTCTATTTCCAACGCAACGTCCAGCAGCGCTATCTTCGCGTTCGATACGTTCTTCGGCATTCCGGGGTGCGCTATCTCCTTGTCTATAAGGACACCGCCTATCAGCTCGGTGTCGCCGATTGCCCCGCCCGCCTTCTTCTCGACCTTTATGAAATCGTGGTCTATCACAGTAGTGCCGGCCACGTTCTTCTCCATGACCTGCTTGACCGCGCTTATGACTATCTTGCCCAGGTGCATCTTCGTCGCTTCGTCGCCTACATTCTTCGAGCCCATGGACACCTGCGCTATCCTCTGCAGCGTCTGGTCGTCAGATACGCTGACCTTCCTCGCCACTGCACTTAGTATGTCCGTGGCCTTGCGCGCAGCCATCTTGTACCCCCTTATTATCGTTGTCGGGTGTATCCCCTGCTCTATCAGGTCGCCTGCCCCTTTGAGCAGCTCCCCCGCCATTATGACAACGCTTGTCGTGCCGTCACCGACCTCCTTGTCCTGCGTCTTCGCTATGTCGACCATTATCTTCGCCACCGGATGCTCGACGTTCATCTCCTCGAGTATCGTGGCCCCGTCATTCGTTATTATTATGTCGCCCAGCTCGCTAACGAGCATCTTGTCCATGCCCTTCGGGCCCAGCGTGGTCTTCACGGCGCTAGCTACGGCTACCGCGACTGCGATGTTCGTGCGCTGCGCGTCCCTGCCGAGCACGCGCGATGCACCTTCCGGAAGCAAAAGAACCTGTTGTCCGCCTAGTTGGTTTTCAGCCATGATAATTCACCCTCATGTTAGCGTAAAACAATGCGCGATTTTTATGAATCAGCCCTTGAAATCGATGCGCATATAGCGCTAATATTTAGTCGGTAAAGTATTTATATCTTATCAATACACGGTCTCATGCAAGCGTGGGCAAGTCAAAATGGACTACAGGCCGATAACTTATGCGGCTGCCTCCTCGTTAAACCTGCGAAGCGCACTCTCTATCCTTGTTTTATCCTGCCTGGCTTTTTCCCTGCGCAGTACTGGATGCAATAATGCCGTAAGTCTCTGAGTGTGTAGATACTTTCTTGTAACATCGTCTAACATATTGAATTCGATTTCTGTACCAACGAGCGCAGCAAGTTTCTTATCATCATCGGCAATCCTCTGGTTTACATTTATCCCTCTCAAAACCGATACCAGCTGGTACAACCGCGCAACATCAGTACCTACTATAATTCCTCGAATGAGTAATGGACCACTGACAAATCCTTCAGACCTAAGTATATGTAAGCCTCTGTTATAAAGCCTCATAAACTCTTCATGCGGAAGAGCGCGCAGAATTTCATTTCTCTGCTCACGGTACTTTCCTATAATCTCATTCGTCCTTTCAGCTAATGCTATTCTGCCTCGTCTGTTTGCGCTCAGCCTCTCCTCGCCAAAAATAGCATCAAGGCTCCCGACCAGCCTGTCAGTTTTCTTCTGCAGGGTCCCCCACGAAGAAAGAACAGTATCCATGGCTGGCGAAGCCCTAGTTATAGTTCCAACGGCTACGGTGTGTTGTGCATCCATCAAGATCCCCCGGTAGGTCTGATATCAGAGATATTCATAATTATAGGTCTGATATCAGAGATATTTATAATTAACTGCAGGGCAACCTACCAACTGGGGCCGCTTCGCAGTATTTCAGACCAAACGGTCCACAATAACACCGAAGCCCCTTTCAATGTCCTTGTACTTAAGCACTGGCACCTCCCCAACGTCGCTGCAGCTATCGAACCTATCGTCGTTTTTTATGCAGCCGAGCAACTCCGTGCCTAAGCCATTAGCAGCCTCTAACGTGCTGCTGCTTGGCTTGCCATCCGACATGTTCTCCACAACGCCAAGTATGTGGGCGCCCAGCCGCTTGGCCATGATCCCAGACCTCATAGAGTTTACACCCGCTATCTTCTGAGGCGTGGTTACCAGTATGAAGCCGTCGATGTCAAGCAGCTGCATCGTGGTGAGCGGTACTTCGCTCGTCCCTGGAGGCATATCAATTACAAGGTAGTCAAGCTCCCCCCAATCGGTGTGCTCGAGGAAATCGCTGACCATCTTCGAGATGAGCGGGCCCCTCCATATTATCGGTTTTTTCACCTCGTCTACCAGCATGGC
>JAJZXZ010000032.1 GCA_021806185.1 Microcaldota archaeon
TCACCATCCAGTCGAGTATGGACATCTTCTCCACAATGTCGTCGTCTATCTCCTTCGCGGTGTACCCCGAATACAGCATCAGCGTGTCGGCAAGCCTCGTCATGTCCCCTATCTGCGGAAAACTGTCGCTCCTCGGGCTCCATTTGTACAGCACGTTGACATCCCCGCTCCTAAGCACTTCACCGTATTCGAGTATGCGCCTTATGCCCTTATTCCTGTGCCTGAATGCGACCATGACGGCGCCAAGCGCGTTCAGCATTATCTTCGGGACCTCTATCGGGGGGTTTGTCAGCCTCACTATCGTATCCTGCGCATTGTCCGCGTGCACAGTGCCGTACACCGCGTGGCCAGTGTGTATCGCTTCGAAGAGGGTCTCAGCATCCTTCTTGACCCTTATCTCCCCAACGACGACTATATCCGGCCTCTGCCTAAGCGCGTTTATTGTAAGGTCGTAAAGTGTCACCTCTCCCTTGCCTTCTGGATTAGGCTGCCTGGTGACCATGGGCACCCATTGGAGGAAGCTCGGCAGGGTGAGCTCTCTGGTCTCCTCGACAGACACAACCCTGTGGCTCGGCGGAAAGAAAATGCTTGAGGAGTTGAGCAGGCTGGTCTTGCCGCTCGCGGTACCCCCTGATATCAGAAGGCTTATCTCGTTCTGTATGCACAACCACACCACCGCGCCTATCTCTGAGCTCACTGTCTGGTTCTTAATCATAGCTGGCATCGTCCACGGATTCTTCGCGAACTTCCTTATCGTTATGGTGTTGCCGACTTGCGACACTGGGTAGAGCGTGGCGTTCATCCTAGATCCGTCAGGCAGCACTGCATCCATGAGCGGAGATAGGTTGTTTATCTCCCTGCCGACCCGCCTTCCTATCTGCTCGGCGTAGTCGTATATCATCTCCTCGTTGGCCAGCTTCATGTTTGTCTTGCACCAACCAAACTGCTTGTGGAACACCCATATCATGTTCGCAGCGCCGTTGACCGTTATCTCCTCAAGGTTGTCATCGGCCAGCGGGGCCTCGAGGTCCCCGAGGCCCAGCATCATGTTTATTATATAGGCGATCAGTAGCGATTTTGTTTCGGTTGGGGTGGCTGGCAGGTACTTGTCTATCAGTGTGCTGCTTGTCTCGATGTACTTTCTGTTTACCTCCTCTAGATATTTCCTGTCCTGTATGCGCGTGGTGTCAACCGTCACCATTGCGACAAGCTCACCCCTTAGTGAGAAGAGGAGTAGTTTGGTAGGGTCGCTCAGGCCTGGTATGCTCATGTTGTATATCGGTACGTAATCCGCAGTCTGTGCTATCCTTACATTTATCGGCATGCCGTTCGCATTAAGGCTGTACTCGGCAAGAACCTTTTCGGCGTCTTTTTGCTCCAATCAAACCTACCTACTTCTTTTTCTTTTCAGCTATCTTGCTCGCGGCCGACCTGGCGTTCTCCACTTTATCATTTATGTTGGAGACCTTTGACCTTGCAGCTGATGCCCGTTTCTGCAGGGTGCTCAGCGCAGCCATCTCCTGCCCGGTGGGCGCTGATGAGAGCGCGTTTAAGGCGCGCAGCTTGTTTATTATGTCAGTTACATCCTGGCGCGCGTCTGCTATCTCCTTCTCCAGGCCAGCCATCTGGCTCTTCAACGTGCTAAGAGTGTCATCGATCTCTGCGGCTTCGCCGAAACCCGCCTTCAGCTTCGCAACCTTCTCACCCACCTCTTTTGATATCGCATCGGCCGACGCCCTCTGTGCTTTGAGCTCCTCGCTCATCTTCACATAATAATCGTTGAATTCGACCCTGGAATCGCGCAGCCTGCGCAGCTGCTTCTCCCGCTCCTTGGAGAAACTGTTCAGCTCGTCCACGCTGGAGCTTATGGCCCTGACCCGGTCCTTGAGCTGGCTCTCTATGGCATCCGCCTGTTTTGCGTATTCACTAAGCTTAGCATTCATCTCCTTCTTAGACTGCTCTATCTGCCTCTCCAGCGCCTTGGACTGCTCTATCACGCTCCTTCTTATCTGGTCCATAGATTCGGAACTGCTCTTGCCAACCGCGGATATCTCTGAGTTTACGCTTGCGATCGATTTCGATATGGATGCAAGCTCCTGCCTGGCATCGTCGACTCCCTTCGTGCTCCCTTCGCCGCTTATGCCGCCAAGCCTTGTGCTGAGCTCGGTGACCTTCTTGTTTATCTCATCATATATCTGCTCGGCTTTCTTCGCCATCTGCTCAAGTCCCCTATTCCTCTGCTCAACCGTTGCGTATATTGTGTTGAGATCGGCTATCGCGCGGCGTATTTCCGGCATCTCGCTGGTCTCGGCCTTCTCCGCGGTTGCAACAGACCCTTTTATCGATTCTAGCGCCTCTGTGAGCTTGTCGAGGGAAAGCATCTGCGACTCGCTCTGCGCCGTCAGCCCCGAAATCCCCGCCTCTATCTTTGAGCGCTCTGTCGCCTCTTGCTCCGCGGAGAGCGTCGGTATGGTGAGGAACATCTTCCCTACTTCATAAGTGATCTTTACTATGTTGCCCTTCTCAAGCACCTTCGCCCAGTTCTCCACTATCGCCTGGTCAACTCCGAGGGCTACGGACACCGAAGCAAGGTCCATCTTCCCCTTCTTCTTGAGAAGCTCTACCAGGGAATCTATCGTCGTCTTCGTCGATGGTGCAGCGTTCTCCGCCATGAATACCGCCTTTAGTATAGTGCTGTGCTAAACCTTTAATACCTTGCCTAGAATGCGCGCCTGTAAAACAGCGAAAAGAAAAGGGCTATTACCAGCATGAATATTATTGTCGAGAGCGGTATCGGTGTAAATATCAGCATGAGCACGAATATCGTGCCTATGGTGGCGAGGTAGACCGGTGCGCTCCACGCAAGCACCTTGCTGCCATCAAGCGGGAATATAGGCAGCATGTTGAAGAAGGCAAGGAGTATGCTTATGAAGATTGTGAAGTAGAGCGCCTCGCCCAGGTAAGAGCCTGCTGGAGGTGCAAGGATGTAAAAGAGTGCGAGCGACGCTCCGAACACGACAAAATTCGTGAGAGGGCCTGCGAGCGATACTATCCCGTTCTCCCTCCTAGTGAAGTTGTGGGCGTATATCATCGTAGCCCCAGGTATGCCGAGGAGGAAGCCGAACGCGCCCGTAGCAAGGGTTATGCCGAGGCCCATGAACGAAGTGCGGAAGCCGGCTATCGCACCGTAGTGCTGCGCTACGAACTTGTGCATCAGCTCGTGGAGGACGAAACTCAGCGTCACGCCTATCGCAGCGATCGGGAGGAGGAGCAGGAAGTTGCCGGCGAACTTCGAATTGCTGGCGCCGAATATGCCACCGGAGAGGGTGAGCGCCATAGCTATGATAAGCACCAGGTCTGCTATGATAATGTCCCTGACCTCTATATGCCATGAGGTATTCTCGCGCATCATCAGCAGTAATTGGGCAACAGTTATAAAATAGGTTAGCAAACAATATAGTTGCGCAGCTCCATCGTCTAGTGGTCAAGGACACCAGGCTCTGGACCTGGGAACCCCAGTTCGAATCTGGGTGGAGCTATAGTTAATAGGATATTGGATATTGTTTTTGGCTCGTATGGACTTTTAGTTAACTATCTTTAATCAAGATAGCCCTTGCGATCTCCATGAACAGGAATTGCAGCTCATATTTGTACACTTACTGCATAATACGATTCGATGTACTGCACATATGATTCGATAGCTCAGTTCATCCGCCGCCTTGAAAGGCGGGGATTTCTTGAGCCACAGCCGCTAAGTAAACATTCATAAACGCAGCCACACATCGCAATTTAAAGGCTTGTTTTGCATATTAAGTGATGACTGCGCTGTGGTTTTATGGCTGAGAAACGTTTCGAGATGCGCGACCACGTGATCGTGTGCGGCTTCGGCATGGTGGGCCGCAAGGTCGTTGAGATACTCCTGGAGCACAACATAGGCTTCGTCATAGTGGAGTCCGACCCCCGCACGGCAGCGAGAGCTGAGGAGCTAGGCTACAAGGTCATAAACGGCGATGCAACGGCATCTAGGACGCTCCGCAGCGCCGGGATAGCGAATGCGAAAGCGATAGCCATAGTGATGGATAACGACGCAAAGAACCTCTTCACGGTGCTGACCGCGAGGGACCTCAACAAGAAGATATTCATAGCTACGCGCAGCAACGATGATTTCGTCAGGGAGAAGCTCGTTGACGCTGGTGCGGATTACATCGTGATGCCGCAGAAGACCGCGAGCAAGGAGATAGTAAGAGAGCTCCTGAAGTAGGTGCGCATGTGAACGTGCCAGAGATCGAAAGGAAAAGCATAGCCGGAAAAACTCTCGTGGGGCTTGCTATCGCCGCGCTGATCTTCGGTCTTGCCACCCTCTATATAATCTACGGCATATCGCACAGCATATACCTCTCGGCATACTACACAATAGCATCCCTGTTCGATGCGATAGGGATAAACGTTGGCCCTGCCCTGAATGCCTTTGCACCGGCCTTCAGCACGGCTTTCGACGAAATCGTACTGATAACGGTGATAGACGGCATAGCAAAGATAGTGGCAGTTGGTCTCGCCCTCGCTGCTATAATCGAGATAATAACGGGCACGGCG